>CANFCX010000007.1 GCA_947445225.1 Rhodospirillales bacterium | reverse complement strand
GTACTCGCTCGCAGATTTCCGCGCTACAGGCGCGGAGCCTGCGACCGAGTACAAGCTCCGGATTCTGTACCGATTTCGCGGCTCGTGCGTCGCCGAAGGCGACTCACGAACTCGCGAAAGTCGGTACTGGCCGCGGCGGCAGCTTCAGATGCGATCGCCGCCCTGAAACGGCGCGAAGCCGACCGGCAGAATCGCGTCTTGCTCGATATTGCCCTCGCGATCCTTCCGGACCAGGGTCAGGTATTGTGGGCCGTCCGGTGGCCCCAGAGGGATGACCATGCGCCCGCCCGGTTTCAACTGGCGTAACAAGGCTGCCGGGACCGAGGCCGACGATTCCTTAATCAACATCGCGTCATAGGGCGCGTGTTCTGCCCACCCGTAATAGCCATCACCCAGACGGAGCGTGATCCGCCCATAACCTTGAATCTCGACCAGCCGCCTGGCCACGGCGTGAAGAGGCTCGACGATTTCGACGCTGAATACGCGCGCGCCCATCTCCATCAGAATGGCGGCATGGAAGCCCGTGTCGGTGCCTGTCTCGAAGACCCTGTCGCCAGGATTGATGCCGAGCAGATGAGTCATCAGCGCGGCCACGAAGGGTTGGGTCAAATTCTGCCCGAAACCGAGCGGGAGAGGTGTATCGGCATAAGCATGCGGCACCAGTTGCGGCGGCACGAAAATGTGGCGCGGCACGGTGGCGAAGGCGGTCAGTACCCGGGTATCGATCTCACCAATGCCGGTCATCCGCTCGGTTCGCGTCACGTTCCTTTTGATGTCTCCGACCATCGCCATCCGGTCCGCCAGCGATGGATCGTCCGCGCCGCGTACCGGCATCGGGAGGAGAATCGTTACAAGAAGCAACAGGCCGGCGATCCGCATTTGGCACCTACCCTGGATGAGAGGCAGGAATGATATATCCATTTGGCCGTGCCGTGGAGGCGCCGATGATTTCGCCATCACCGGTCCCCGTGCGCCGGAGGCGTTTCGCCCCCTTACATGGGGGAGCGTTCAACTCCGAAGGCCGCCGATCAGGTTTGCCTTTCGGCATTCTTCGGTCCGCCGCTGGAATTGACGCATGGCCAGGGCGAGTTCCGGCTGCCGCGCGACCACCTCGGCGGGAAAGAAGGCCTGCGCCTCCTTGACCACGGCCTCGGCCGCACCGGTCGCCCGCCGCGCGGCCTCGCGGATCAGGCGGGCATCGAACCATGCCAACAGCCAGGGATGTCGGTCGGCGGCGATGAATCGATATCGGCCGACGGCATTTTCCATGACCTCGTCGATGGCCCAATCGCCGATCCGTATGAATTCCTCGCCGCCATTTTCGTTTCCGATCGATGCGGCGTCGGCGGGGGCCTGCGTTTCACCCTGCGCCCGGTAGATGCATCTGACGAGATCGAGGCCGAGCTTGCACAGCCGAACATAGTGTCCGGCGGCATAGGCCGAATCGTCCTCGTTCACAAGTCTTATGCGGGCGAGGATCACGTCTCGAAGCCCGTCGATGGCATCGTCGCGCTCCAGGGTCCGGCACAAATTGTCGCGGGCGGCCAGCTCCCAAAGATCGGCGGGCACGATGTGCCAGACGATCCCCTCGGCCCCGTCCCTGGCCTGGGTGAAAACCACGTCATCGACTTTAATCGCCAACGCTTTTGCCTGCTCGGCCAGGCCCACGGCGCGGCGGAAGCGCGTGCGGGCCTTGGCCCGAATTTTCGTCGCCTCGTCGCCGCGTGTGCTGCCGCGCAATCGATGCAGCTCCGCGAGGCCGATGTGATTCTGGCAGATAGCCTGCCCGACCAGGAGCATCGCCTGATCGATGTCGCGCAGCGGCCGGTTGAGAGCCGAAGCGATATCGCGCTGGATCTTGGTGAACCGGGTGACGACGGCATCGATCGACGCCGCGCCTGCCTGCCCGACCATGTTGCGCAGTCGCCAAAATTCTTCCTGGGCCTCGACGAACGCCCCAAAGGCCACGTTTTCATAACCCTGCGGTTGCCCGCTTTCGCGCCGATCCAGCCCGCCAAAGGCACGGATCTCGATCTGGTCATAACCGAAATTGTCGAGTTGGAACCGTTCCGCCACCGCCCACGCATAATCCAATCGCTTTTCGAGGTCGTCGATCAACTCCGAAAGGTCGAGACGGTGTTGAATCGCAGATAATCTCTGGGAGAAATATTCCGAGACTCTCTCGGTCCACTCCAGTTCGTTGGCCGGCGTGTCGTCGTACCGCCCGCCCGGGAGGGCGAGCAACGAAGCCGCCGCCGCGCAAAACGTCTTGGACGATGCCTGGCCAAAGGCGGCGACGCGGAGGCTGCCTTGTTCGTCGCAAAATAAGTCCGCGAGCCCGCCGGGATCGCCGTCCGCGGACAGCCACAGCCAATTGTCCAGAGCGTTGGGGCGGTCTCGAACCATGCGCCGCAGCAATAGGTTCATGTCGTAATGGTCGTTGCCCGAATAGCCGAAGACCAGGACCCGCGGATAGGCATCGATGGCGGCCTTCAGATATGCCGCCATTTGCGGGGGGAATGGGCGGGCCATCCCCTGCATGTCCACCGCCGCCGGCGGCGCATAGGTTTGGGATGGGACGGTGTCGTCGGCAACGTCCGCGGGCGAGAGCAGCGTGCCGTGGAAGGCGCAGACGTCGTTCATATCGACGGCAGGATTTTGCGCGCCCGCGCTCGCGCAAGAATTCTTCGTGACCAGTCTGAATTGCTCTCCGCTTTCGGCGATGGCTCGGTAGAGAAGTGTGTCGGCGTTGGCGGTCAGAATTGGGCCCAGCCGCCCCGCCTTGCGCAAGGCCGCGACCGCGCGCGTAAATGCGTTGGGCTGAATCCCCCCGAGAACCGAGCGGAGCAGGCGCGCGATGTCCTCACCGGACAGCCGCAGCCGGTATCGCAAGGTGGCGCATAGAAGCTCTAGGGTAAGGTGCGGCTCCGCGAGTCGTTGCTCCAGGTCGGCCAGCCGTTTGCGATCGTCGCTCCCCGAAGAAATCGATGCCGCGGCCTTCATGGCTTGAACGAGGATTTCGTGTTTGATCTCATTGGCCAGCGGCATGGCCGGCGTCGACGCGCCCGCGCCCAGGAGAAGCATGGGCGGCGGACCCTGCCCGATCCAGGCGGCGATATCCGCGGACTCTAGTTTCCTCATTTTTTTCCTGCGGTCGCCGCGTCGGCGTTCGGATCGAATGCGGCGCTAGACCGTCGCGAGCGCGCGCAGTTCGCGCGTGGCGACGGTGAGCATGGCGAGGTCGACGGCGTTCGCCGCCCTGATTTCGCTTAAGGTTTCTTCGAATCGGTCGACCGCGGCGCGTCGGGGGGCGAGCCACGCCTCCAAGCCCGCGCTCGCCTTATCTGCAGCGGCGGCATCAACCGCGGCGAGCACTTTCTTGGCGATCTCGCTTTGCAACGCGACAAGATCGTCGAGTACGGCGCCGACGGCGAGTTTCTGCCAGGCCGTGGCGGGATCCAGCCGCTGCGCCGCGCCGCGTAGCCAATCGATGCCCAGACGGGCGCCGACCCCAAAATGGACGCGGCCCACGGTTTGGACGTCGAACGCACCGCCGCGCGACAGGCGGACGATGGTGCCGCTGGCGGGCAGATCGCGGAGCCCGGCCACGCGTTCCGCCAAAACCTGGGGCACGCCGGCGCTGGCATAGGCTTCGGTTCGGCGGGCGAGCGCCTCGCGCCGCTCGGCCGCCAGCATCTTGGGCAATGCCTGGGCGATGGCCGCGACTCCGGGACCGAACTCGGCGACATAGGCGGCAATGTCAATCGGGTGGGTGCCGTTGCGCAGGAACCACGACGTGGCTCGATCCACCAGGCGGCTGACCGCGAGCAACATGTCCGTCTGGGTCTTGGCCGGGACCATGTTGTCCAGGCCTTCGATGGCGGTCCATATCTTGCGCAGGTCGAAAACATCGCGCGTGACGGCGTACGCGCGTGCGATCTCGTTCGCCGACCGGCCGGTTCGCTCGCGCATTTCGTTGACGAAGGCGGGGCCGACCCGGTTGACCATGCTGTTGGTGACAACCGTGGCGATAATCTCGCGCCGCAGCCGGTGCCGTTCGGCGGCGTCACGGTGTTTGGCCTTGAGCGCCTTGGGGAAATATCGCAGCAGATCCTCGACCAGGAGCGCGTCGTCCGGGAGGTCGGAGGGCAGCAACTCGTCGTGGAGCGACATCTTGCCATAAGCAAGCAACACCGCGAGTTCCGGGCGAGTCAGTCCGGTTCCCGAATTCTGACGTTCGGCCAGTCCCTCGTCATCGGGCAGGAATTCGATCGCCCGGTTGAGTTTGCCCGCGCGTTCGAGGGCGCGCATCAGACGGGCATATTGGTCAATCGAGCGATGGCCTTGCGCCTCCGCCACGCTGATCGCCTGTGTCTGCAGATAGTTATCGCGCAACACCAACGCGGCGACCTCGTCGGTCATTGACGTCAACAAGTCGTTGCGCTGTTTCAACGTCAGATCGCCCCGGCCGACGACTTCGCCGAGGAGGATCTTGATATTGACCTCGTGATCGGAGGTATCGACGCCAGCGGAATTGTCGATCGCGTCGGTGTTGATTCGCCCGCCCGCGCGCGCATATTCGATACGACCGCGTTGGGTGACGCCGAGATTGGCGCCTTCGCCCACGACACGCGCGCGAATCTCGCGGCCATTGACGCGGATGGAGTCGTTGGCGCGATCGCCGGCCTCGGCGGCGCTCTCGGTTGAAGCCTTGACGTAGGTCCCGATGCCGCCGAACCACAAGAGATCGACTTTGGCGCGCAGGATGGCCTGCATGAGCGCCGCCGGGGTGATCGTTTCGGCCTTGATGTCGAGGAGCTTCGCCACGACCGGCGTCACGGCCACCGACTTCGCCTTGCGGTCGATGATCGAGCCACCGGGGGACAGCGCGGCCTTGTCGTAGTCCGCCCAGGACGAGCGCGGCAGCTTGAACAGGCGTTCGCGCTCCTTGAGACTCGCGGCGGGATCGGGGTCGGGGTCGATGAAAATGTGGCGATGGTCGAACGCGGCGACCAGCTTGGTATGGCTCGACCGCAATAGGCCGTTACCGAAGACGTCACCGGACATGTCGCCGACGCCGGCCACGGTGAAGGCGGTCGATTGCACATCGACGCCGAGTTCGCGGAAATGGCGTTTCACCGATTCCCACGCGCCGCGCGCGGTGATGCCCATTTTCTTGTGATCGTAACCGGCGGAGCCGCCGGAGGCGAAGGCATCGTCGAGCCAGAATCCGTATTCGCGCGAAACGCCGTTGGCGATGTCGGAAAATGTGGCGGTTCCCTTATCGGCGGCGACGACCAGATAGGTGTCGTCGTCGTCGCGGCGAACGACGTCGGCGGGCGGCACGACTTTGTCGCCCTTCAGGTTGTCGGTCAGGTCCAGAAGCCCGCGTATCAATGTCTTGTAACACTCCACGACCTCGGCCTGGAGGGCGTCGCGCCCGCCTTCCGTCGGCGGACGTTTGACGACGAAGCCGCCTTTGGAGCCCATCGGAACGATGACCGCGTTCTTCACCATCTGGGCCTTCATCAGGCCCAAGACTTCGGTGCGAAAATCCTCGCGCCGGTCGGACCAGCGGATGCCGCCGCGCGCCACCTTGCCGCCGCGCAGATGGATCGCCTCGACGCGCGGCGAATAGACGAAGATTTCGTATCGAGGCCGCGGCAGAGGCAGCTCCTCGACCGCCAGGCTGTCGAGCTTGAACGACAAATAAGGTTTCGGCGCGTTCGCGGTCGTCTGGAAAAAGTTCGTGCGCAGCGTCGCCTGCAGGACATTGAGAAATCGCCTAAGGATACGATCTTCGTCGAGATTGCTCACCGCATCGAGTTTCTTCAGGAACTCAGCTTCCATTTCGGCGGCGGCGAGGCGTTCGGACGTGTCTTTGCCGGGCGTGAAGCGCACGCGGAAAATCTCGACGAGAAGGCGCGCCAACTCAGGATTGTTGGCCAGCGTGTCTTCCATATAGGTTTGGCTGAAGGCGATGCCGGCCTGCCGCAGATATTTGCAATAGGCGCGCAGGATCGTGACCTCGCGCCAATTGAGATGGGCGAGCAGCACCAGACGGTTGAATCCGTCGTCCTCCAACTCGCCGGACCAAATTCGGGCGAACGCCTCTTGGAAGTCGGCTTTCGCCACACCGATGTCGATTCCGCCGCCGGTGCGGGAAAGGAGACTGAAATCGTGCATCCACACCGGCTCGGCCGCGCCCTGCGGCGTCACCGGATAGGGTGTTTCCTCCACGACGCGCAGGCCCATATGCTCCAGCATCGGCAGGATGTCCGATAGGTGCACGGCGCCGTGGCCGTGAAATATCTTGAAACGCAGCGCGTTCTCCGCCGCCTCGACCGGGCGGTAGAGGCTCATCGCGAGGCGGCCTTGCGTCAGCGCCTCTTCCACTCGGTCGATGTCGTGGATCGCGGCCGCGACCGCAAAACAGTCGCGATAGGCCGCGGAGAAGGCTTCGCCATAACGCCGGAACAAGGCAAGCCCGGCACGTTCGCCCTTGGCCGCCACCAAGGCGTCCTTCAACGCATCGGTCCAGCTTCTGCCGGCCTCGACCAGGCGGGCTTCGATATCCTCGATGCGGTAGTCGGGAATGGCGCCGCGTCTTGTGCGAACTATGAAATGGATGCGCGCGAGCACCGATTCCTCGGACAGGAACGGCTGGAATGCCGTCACCTTGCCGTTGAAAGCAGCCTCGAGGATGGTTTCAAAGCGGCGCCGCAGCTCGGTGGTGTAGCGGTCCCGGGGACAGAAGACGAGGCAGGAGAGGAAACGTTCGAAGGGATCGCGGCGGACGAAGAGGGCGGTGCGCTGCCGCTCCTGGAGATGAAGGATGCCGAGCGCCATGCCAAACAGGTCGTCCTCGCCGATTTGGAAGAGTTCGTCGCGGGGAAAGGTCTCAAGGATGTGGAGCAACGCCTTGCCGTCATGGCTGCCCGGCGTGAAGCCGGAGCGGCGCATCACGGCCTCCAGCTTTTCGCGCAAGAGTGGAATGTCGCGGGGGCTCTGGCTATAGGCCGCGGAGGTAAACAAGCCGAGGATCATGCGCTCTCCGGCGACCGCACCCTTGGCGTCGAATGACTTCACGGCGATGACATCCATCAGGCTGCGCCGATGGATCCTCGATCGGTGGTCGGCCTTGGCGATACGCAGCAGCTTCGGTTGTCTCAGGAAATCGCGGACTTCCGGAGGGAGCGTCGCGGCCTCGTTGGCATCGTCATAGACCGAGACCGCCGGATCGCGAAGAACCCCGAGGCCGGAGCCTTCGACAACCTTGAACCGCGCATCGGAGTTGTCGCCGTCCAGCGTGTAGTCGCGATAACCGAGATACGTAAAATTGTTGGCATCGAGCCATTCGAGAAAAGTGCCTCCGGCGCCGATTTCGTCCTTGGGCAGCGGCACGCCGTCGATCTTGGCCAGGATGTCGGCGGCCTTGGCGCGCATTGCCCGCCAATCGGTGACGGCCAGCCGGACATCGGCGAACACTCTTTCGATCCCGGCGCGGATGGTCTCGATCATGTCCGGATCGGCCTGTTCGTCGACCTCGGCGTGGATGAAGGATTCCGCGCGCGCGTTCGCAGCGCCGGATCCGAGAGCCTCGGCAGCGCCTTTGGCGTCACGGCGAACATGGACGGTGGGGTGCACGACAAGATGGACGGTCAGGTCCATCCGGTTCAACTCGCCGGTCAGCGAATCGACCAGAAACGGCATGTCGTCGGTAACGGCTTCGATGACCGTGTGGGAGGACGACCAGCCATGTTCCTCGAATCGCGGATTAAAGGCGCGCACCTTGGCGGCTCCTCCAGCCCGCGACCGGCCGAACGACAAAAGGGCGAGGGCGGCGCCGCACAGATTCTCCGGGGTCGCGTCGGCAATGTCGTCGGGCGGAACATTGGCGTAATAGACACGGATGAAAGCCTCGGCCTCGTCGGCCTTGCCGGGCTCGACCTTGCCGCGGGCGAGCGCCACGATCTTTTCGATTAACTTGGACTTGTCCCTATCCGTGCGCGCCGGCATCGTTCCACCATTCGCATTTTTTTCTTCGATAACAACAAGCTACCGCATCCCCTGGCCTGTGCAAAGCGAGCGGCGACGCGAGTCAGATGGGCGCCGGCCAATACTGATCGGCCAGGAACGCCACGCTGTCGCGGGTTGCTGAGGGCGAATGGAACGCGGGGGAAACCGATTGGGTCCTACCGAACTGGAGCGGGAGAAGGGATTTGAACCCTCGACCCTCACGTTGGCAACGTGATGCTCTACCCCTGAGCTACTCCCGCAAGGCCGCGTTCGGCAACGCGTCGATAATACGGAATGCGCCTAGCTTTGCAAGCGAGGGATGCCAAATCCAAACCGCCGTCTCAAACGCTGGCTGTCCCGCCGTCCGCGCCAGGCCCGGCGACGATGGTCGGGTGGCGGCGGAAAGCGCATCGACCTGGGGTGCCCGAGGTCTTTGGGGTTGTCTTGGCACCGATCTCGCGCCATTTTCTAACCTGTGCTTGCTTGAGCGCCCTGCCGCTCCGGGCCAAAGCTGGCCGAAGGTCAAGGAATTAGGGGAATGGATCAAATCATCGACGGTGGCGCCCGGCAGCCGGTTGCCGACCTGATCAAGGACGGCGACACCGAATCATTCATGACCGACGTCATCCAGGCGTCGCGCCAGGTGCCGGTGGTGGTCGATTTCTGGGCGCCCTGGTGCGGGCCGTGCAAGCAGCTTGGCCCCCTCCTCGAAAAAGTCGTGCGGGAGGCCAAGGGCGCGGTGCGCATGGTCAAGGTTAATGTCGACGACAACCAAGAAATCGCCGCGCAACTTCGCATCCAATCCATTCCCGCCGTCTACGCCTTCAAGGGTGGGCGGCCGGTCGATGGCTTCGTCGGCGCCCTGCCCGAGAGTCAGATCAAGGCGTTTATTGCGCGCCTGACTGGCGGCGCGGGCGTCGCGTCGCCGGTGGAGCAAGCGCTGGAGCAGGCAAAGGCCGCGCTCGCCGGCGGAGATTCGGGAACCGCCAGCGCGCTTTATGCCCAGGTGCTTGCGCGCGAGGCCAACAACATTCCCGCCATCACCGGCCTGGCGCGCTGTTATTTGCTGGCCGGCGACGTGACCAAGGCGAAGGACCTGATCACCTCCGTGCCCGCCGACAAGGCCGCCGATCCCGAGGTCGCCGCCGCCCGAACCGCTATCGAGCTTGCCGAGCAAGCGCAGAAGGTCAGCGGTGAGCAGGGCAGGCTGGAGGAGATGATCAAAGTTAATCCCGGCGACCATCAAGCGCGGCTCGAACTCGCCATCGCTCTATTTGGCGGCGGCGCGCAAGAAGCGGCCATCGAACAATTGCTCGAATCCTATCGGCGCGACCGCAAATGGAACGATGACGCCGCCCGCAAGCAGCTTTTGAAGTTCTTTGAGGCGCTTGGACCCACCGACAAGCTGACCGTCGAAGGCCGGCGGCGCTTGTCGTCCATGATGTTCTCCTAGTGCGGAATTTTGCGCGTTCACCAATCGCCCCGGGCGCCGCGAAATCGGCACCGCACCCGGAGCGAGTGCGAGGAAGACCATGAGCCGCGGCCCCTTCGATCCGCATTTCGACGATCTACCGTCGGCGATTCCGGTGTTTCCGCTGCCCAGCGTGCTGCTGCTCCCGCGCGGCAAACTTCCTCTTAATATCTTCGAGCCGCGTTATCTCGCGATGGCGCGGGCCAGCCTGGCCTCGAAGGATCGAATGATCGGCATTATCCAGCCGACCGAAAAGGAAGAGATCGGGCGGACGCCGCGGCTCTATCCCACGGGCTGCGCCGGTCGCATCACCTCGTTCAGCGAGACCGATGACGGACGGTACCTTCTGTCGCTGGTCGGAATCTGCCGATTCGACGTGACCGCGGAATTGCCCATGGTCGATGGCTTCCGCCGCGTGACGGTCGGCTATGACCGCTTTCGCCGCGATCTCGATGCGGAGGAGACTCCGATCGAACGCGATCGGCTGCTGGCCGCCCTGTTGCCCTATTTCAAGAGCCACAGCATTGCGGTCGAGTGGGAGACGGTGAAGACGACGCCGGACGAGAGGCTGGTGACGACCTTGTCCATGATTTGCCCCTTTGGGCCGGGAGAAAAGCAGGCTTTACTCGAATCGGTCAGCCTGAGTGAACGCGCCAAGCTGCTGACGGCCCTGCTCGAAATGGCGATTCTGGAACGCAGCGGCGATGGCGCCCGGCACTGACCCCGGCGCCGAGGGCAAGTCCGTCGAAGGTCGCGCCAAGGACTCCGGGCGCGGGATCGATCCAAAGCTGCTCGAAATCCTGGTCTGTCCGCTGACCAAGGGACCGCTGCGTTATGACCGCGAGGCCCAGGAGCTGATCAGCCAGCAAGCCGGCCTTGCCTACCCCATCCGGGACGGAATCCCGATCATGCTGGTCGATGAGGCGCGCTCGCTCGACCAGCCTCGGGAAATTGCTCCGCCCGGCGACCGCCAACCGTGAGCGGTCAGTACGGCACGCTGCATTTCCCCACCGAAATCCGCCTGAAAAAAGCGGAACGGGTGTTGGAGGTCGATTTCGACGACGGTAGCCGCTTCGTCCTCCCCGCGGAATATCTGCGGGTGGAAAGCCCCTCGGCCGAAGTCCAAGGACACGGGCCCGGCGACAAGACCATCGTCGCCGGCCGCCGTCATGTCGGCATCGTCGCCCTCGAGCCGGTTGGGAATTACGCCATCCGCATCCAATTCGACGACCTTCACGATACCGGGATATTTTCGTGGGAGACCCTGTATCGGTTAGGAACGCGCCACGCCGAAATCTGGCAAACCTATCTCGATGCCTTGGCCGCGCGCGGCTTGAGCCGCGATCCCGGCGCGAATTCTCGCCGCGCCTAAAGTTTCTGGCCGGCCATGAGGCGGGGCAGATCGCCCATCACGCCCATGGCATGCCGCATGAACATTCGCTTGAGCGGTGGCGCGGCATCGACCGCGGCCAGGCCCAGATCGCGGATCAGCCGGACCGGCGCAGCGGTTTGGGCGAATAAACGATTGAGTCCATCGGTTACGGCCAAAAGCGCCAGAGTGTCTAGGCTGCGCCAGCGTCGATAACGATCAAGCACATCGGCGCCGCCGATATCCAGTCCCAGACGCCGGCAATCGACGATCGCTTCGGCCAGGGCCGCCACATCGCGCAGACCCAAATTAAGCCCCTGGCCGGCGATGGGATGAATGACATGAGCGGCATCGCCGACCAGGGCCAGCCGATGCGCGGTCACGGCGTCGGCCAAAAGCAGGGAAAGCGGATAGGCCCAGCGGCGTCCCTGCACGGCGATGCGGCCGAGGCCCGAGCCAAAGCGCCGCAAGATCTCCCCGGAAAAGTCCTCGTCGGAAAGCGCCATCATCGCCGGCGACAGGGCGGGACGCTCCGTCCACACGATCGAGGACCGATGCGGAAGGCCGGGCGCCGCGCGGAGCGGGAGAACCGCGAATGGTCCGCCCGGTAGGAACCGTTCATGGGCGATGCCGCGATGCGGCTGGTCATGAGAAATCGTGCAAACGATGCCGGTTTGCCCGTAGGACCAGCCCGTCGTTGTTATGCCGGCTTCCTTGCGAATGCTGGACCCACCGCCATCGGCCGCGACGGCCAGGGTCGCGCGCACCATCCGGCCGTCGTCCAAATGCGCTTCGACGACGCCCGCGCGGCGATCGAGCCGTGCCACGGTTGCCGGAGCGATCAGGCGCAGATTCGGGTGGACGGCAACGCGGTCATACAGCGCCCGCCGGGTGACTTGGTTCTCGACGATGAAACCCAACGGTTCGTCGCCGACGTCATTGTGGTCGTAGTGAAGGAACAGGAGTGAATCGCCATCGGAGACTCGGATATCGAGGATCGGTGCCGCCGCTGGTGCCATTCCAGCCCAAAGTCCGGCCCCGTCGAGGAGCTTTTTCGAGCCCAGGGCGATTGCGGACGCGCGGCCGTCATAGGGATCGGCGGCCTTGTGTTCGGGTCGTTCGCGGTCCACGACCGTCACCCGCAGCCCGGCCGAGGCAAGGACCACGGCCAACGTCAACCCGACCAGGCCGCCGCCGACGATCAGGACTTCCGACGTTTCGTTGGGTGTGTTCGTCTGGTTCATTTCGCACGGAGCATCCCGCGGCCGGCCATCGCTGTCCAGGGCTTCGGCGGCCAGGACTGAGGCCATTCGCTGCCTGCGACTTGTGGGGCGGGCTTGAAAACGGCATGCTTCTTGTAAGTAATCGGCCGAGCGCCCGATTCGGCGCGGAGACGTTCCTTGGGCGCAATGCGGCGCCAGGGGCGGTAAGAGAATCAGGTTACGGAAGGAAAATCGATATGAAGCTCATAATGGCGGTTATCAAACCCTTCAAACTGGACGAAGTGCGCGAGGCGCTGACGTCTCTTGGTGTGCAGGGCCTTACCGTGACGGAGGTCAAGGGTTTCGGCCGCCAGAAAGGCCAGACCGAAATCTATCGCGGGGCGGAATACACGGTAAACTTCCTGCCCAAGGTGAAGATCGAGATCGCGGTGCCGGATTCGTTGGCCGACCGCGTTGTCGAGGCCATTCAAAAAGCGGCCAAGACCGGCAAGATCGGCGACGGGAAGATTTTTGTCCTCGATGTTGGGCATGTCGTGCGTATCCGCACCGGCGAGACCAACGCCGACGCGCTTTAATCCCGAGAGACATTCGGGCCACTGACGAGGGGGCGCGCCCCGGGCGACCGAGGTTCCCCTAGGTGGTCTTGGGTGTTCATGATTTGTCCTTCCCGATTCGTTCGCATGACGCTAATGCTCAAAAATAAATCACTTAGAACCGTAAAGGCTATTTTTTGTGCAGTCGAGGCCCGTCTATTGGGCAGGGCGGTTCATCGGCTGGGGATTTCCGGGGATTCGCGTGGCTAAGGGCGCTAGTGCGCCATGGCACGCTTCTTGATGAACAGCGTACAGACCGTGATTGCGTCGGCCCCCGATTTCAGAACGGTCGCGCGAGCCGGCTTCTGGCCAGAGGGCCGTCGGAGATGGAGTTTACGATGAAAAAACCAGTCCAAATGTCTTTCGCGGCGATGGTGGCCGCGTTTGCTGCGATGTTCACCTCGACCGCCATCGCCCAGGAGGCATCGCCGATCAATAGCGGCGACACGGCCTGGATGATGACCTCGACCGCCTTGGTTCTTCTGATGACCGTGCCTGGGGTGGCGCTCTTCTACGCCGGCATGGTGCGCAAGAAGAACGTTCTGGCGACGATGATGCAGTCATTCGCCGTGTGTTGCCTCGTCACCGTCTTGTGGATGGTGGTGGGATATAGCCTGGCCTTCACCGAAGGCGGCGCTTATCTCGGCGGTCTATCGCGCGTGTTGCTGTCGGGGATGGAAGTCGGGTCGATCAATCCCCTGGCCAAGACAATTCCGGAAACCGTCTACATGACCTTCCAGATGACATTTGCCATCATTACACCCGCCCTCATCGCCGGGGCCTTCGCCGACCGCATGAAATTTTCGGCGATGTTGTGGTTCATGGGTGCGTGGTCGCTTCTCGTTTATGTGCCCGTTGCCCATTGGGTCTGGGGCGGCGGTTTCCTCGGCGGCGCCGGTGTCCTCGACTATGCCGGCGGCACGGTCGTCCACATCAACGCCGGCGTTGCCGGATTGATGGCGGCCCTGATCATCGGCAAGCGGCGCGGCTTTGGCACCGAGAATTTCGCGCCGCATAACCTCACCCTCACCGTGATCGGCGCCTCGCTGCTGTGGGTCGGTTGGTTCGGGTTTAATGCCGGATCGGCGGTTGCGGCGGACGGCCGCGCGGGCATGGCGATGGCGGTGACCCAAATCGCGACGGCCGCCGCGGCCCTGTCCTGGATGTTCGCGGAATGGCTGGCCAAGGGCAAACCGAGTGTTCTCGGCATTGTTTCCGGCGCCGTCGCCGGTTTGGTGGCCATCACCCCCGCCTCCGGTTTCGTGCTGCCGGGTGGGGCGCTGATCATCGGCCTCGCCGCGGGGGTTATCTGCTTCTGGGCGTCGACCAGCCTGAAACATGCTCTCGGTTATGACGACTCGCTCGATGCCTTCGGCGTCCACGCGGTCGGCGGCATCGTCGGGGCCATCCTGACCGGCGTCTTTGCCGCGGAATCGGTGGGGACGTTCCCCGGATTGCTCGAAGGAAACGCCGGCCAGGTCGTGACCCAGCTCTATGGGATCGGGGTTACGGTCGTCTATTGCGCCGTCGCCTCGGCGATCATCCTCAAGGTCATCGACGTGCTTATCGGGCTCCGCGTCAGCGATGACGACGAACGCGAGGGTCTCGACATGACCCTGCATGGCGAAGCGGTTCGTTAGCCGCCGCTCATAAGACCGGGCGAATGGCCGGCGACCTACGGGTTGCCGGCCATTTCCTGTCTAGTCGCCCAAAAAAAGTACAACTTTTCCCGGTATCGCCCAATATTTTGGCATCTGTGGTCGGCGCGCCAGTCGCGTTGTCTTTGCGATGAACTGCCAAAAAGTAGGGCATTTGCACGATTTTGACAGAAAGTGGCGCCTCTGACGCTCTAAGACTCTGTATTGGTATAATTTTTGAGGCTAATAATCCCCCATGACCCCGGGGAGAAGGCTTCCGGTGGTCGCCGCGAAAAGACGCAAAAGGGGGACGCCATGCAGACTACCAGGACCGGAGCAGACGTATTCTTTCTGCTTATGGGCGCCATCATGGTGCTGGCCATGCACTCGGGCTTTGCTTTCCTAGAGGCCGGTACGGTTCGCCGCAAAAATCAAGTCAACGCCCTGGTCAAGATACTGGTCGATTTTTCGGTATCGACGATTGCCTATTTTTTCATCGGATACGCCGTGGCTTATGGCGTCGATTTCTTCGCCTCGGCGCCCATTCTTGCGGGCTCGGCGACGGATTCCGGTGCTCTGTACGGGGCGTCGGGGTACGACCTGGTGAAGTTTTTCTTCCTTTTGACCTTCGCGGCGGCAGTTCCGGCCATCATTTCCGGCGGCATCGCCGAGCGGGCGAAATTCTGGCCTCAGGCCGCGGCGAGCTTCATTCTGGTCGCACTCGTGTACCCGATCTTCGAAGGCGCGATCTGGGGCACACGGTTCGGCTTTCAGGATTGGATGGAAGCCGCCTTCGGGGCAAAGTTTCATGATTTCGCGGGATCGGTCGTGGTCCACGCCATGGGTGGCTGGATCGCGCTGGGCGCGGTGCTGATGTTGGGCGCCCGCCACCGCCGTTTTGGCGCCCGCGGACCCGCGGCGGCGATCCCGCCATCCAACATTCCCTTACTCGCGCTCGGTGCCTGGATCCTGTCGGTCGGCTGGTTTGGATTCAATGTCATGAGTTCACAAAGCGTCGAAGGGATCAGCGGCTTGGTCGCCGTCAATTCACTCATGGCGATGATCGGTGGTGTGTTGGTCAGCGTTTTTGTTGGGCGCAACGATCCGGGCTTTGTTCACAATGGGCCGCTCGCCGGCTTGGTTGCCGTTTGTGCCGGCTCCGATGTGATGCACCCGATTGGCGCGCTGATCACCGGCGGTGTCGCGGGTGGATTGTTCGTCTGGGGGTTCAATCGTTGCCAAGCGAATTGGCGCGTGGACGATGTGCTCGGCGTGTGGCCGCTGCACGGCATGTGCGGGCTTTGGGGCGGTATCGCCTGCGGCATCTTCGGCCAACAGGCGCTCGGTGGACTTGGTGGAGTCGGGCTGGTGTCGCAAATCGCCGGCACGATCGGCGGGTCGCTTTATGCCCTGGCTGCGGGCCTCCTTGTTTATGGGGTGCTGCGAAGCACCGTGGGCATCCGGCTGACGCCGGAGCAGGAGGCCGCCGGGGCCGATCTATCGATCCACAAGATCGGTGCTTATCCCGAAGAGGACATCCGTGGATGATGAATTCGAGGGTGGGCCCCAGAAAGGGCCCACCGCTTGATCTAGTAGGGTCCAGGGCAAGACTACTCTAGGCGCTGTTAGAAATGTGCGCGGCGCTTGTATCTGCGCGATCGCGCCGTTATCATTGTTTACCTTTTGTACCCGGTAGAGATTTGCGGCAACCGCCAGGCGGATGCTGAACCAGCGCCTCGATCAGCTTACGGAATACCCCTTCCGCCGGCTCGCCCAGCTTCTTGAGGGCGTGAAGCCGCGCGCGAACACGGTGCCGATCGCGATGTCGGTGGGCGACCCCCAACATGATCCGCCGCCCTTGCTGCACGAGGTCCTGGCTCGCCATGCGGCGGGTTGGGGGCGTTATCCGCCGATGCTGGGGCTGCCCGAATTCCGCGGGGCCTGCGCCGATTGGCTCGCGCGGCGTTATCGCCTGCCTTCGGGATTCGTCGATCCCGATCATCAGGTGCTGCCTTGCGCGGGCACTCGTGAGGCGTTGTTCATGATCGCCGAGCTTGCCGCCGCCGAATGCGGTCGCGGCAATCCGCCGGCCGTGCTCATGCCGAACCCCTTCTATCAAGTTTATTTCGGTGCCGCCGTGATGGCTGGGGCGGAGCCGGTTTTCCTACCGGCGACACGCGAAACCGGATTCTTGCCGAACCTCGATGCGATTCCGCCGTCGGTGCTCCAGCGCACCGCGCTCATGTATTTGTGCTCGCCGTCCAACCCACAAGGCGCGGTCGCGAGCCTGGATTATCTAAAACAGGCGATCGCGCTCGCGCGCCGCCGCGGCTTCGTGCTGGCCGTGGACGAATGTTATTCCGAAATCTACAGCGACGGAGTCCTTCCCTCCGGCGCGCTGGAAGCCTGCGCCGCCCTCGGCGAGGGATGCGACAGCGTCGTGGTCTTTCATACCCTGTCCAAGCGATCAAGCGCGCCGGGTTTGCGGTCGGGGTTTATCGCCGGCGACCGGCGGATCATGGCTGCCTTCGCGAAGGTGATTCCGTACAGCGCCGCCACCATGCCCCTGCCGGTTCAGTTTGCCTCCGCGGCATTGTGGGGAGACGAGGCTCACGTCGAGGCAGCGCGGGCCGCCTACCGCGCGAAGTTCGATGTGGCGGAGCGTGTGTTTGGCGGCCGGCTTGGCTTTTATCGGCCCGATGGCGGATTTTTCCTGTGGCTCGATGTCGGCGATGGGGAAAGCGCGGCGCGGCGGTTGTGGGAACAGGCGGCGATCAGGACTCTGCCCGGCGCCTACCTCGCGCGGCCCGACGCGGCCGGGCGCAATCCCGCGCAGTCCTATATCCGCGTGGCGCTGGTTCACGATCTCGAAACGACGGCGCTGGCGTTGCGCCGCGTCGACGAAATTCTCGCCTAGGAGGGGCGCGCCATGTCCGAATCGCGTTCCCTCATTGGCAAAGTTCCCATGCTTCCCGCGGGCGCCGGCCTGTTCGTCAAACGGCGCCTGATTGAAATCGCCGGATTCGCCGTATTCGCGTTGGGGTTCGCCCTTCTGGTGGCGCTGCTGTCCTATTCACCGGAGGATCCATCGCTTAATCGCGCCACCAACCAGGCCGCGCAAAATCTACTCGGTCGACCCGGCGCCATTGCCGCCGATCTCCTCCTGCAAAGCCTTGGCGCGGCGGCCGGGCTTGCTGGGGTCATATTGCTGTCCTGGGGGTGGCGTTTGATGGCAGACCGCGCGCTGCCGCTGTGGTGGCTGCGGGTGTCGCTGTTGCCGGTGACGTTGCTTTTGGCGGCCATGTCGCTGGCCGCCATCGGTGCGCCGACCCCGTGGCCGCGGCCGCTGGACGCCAATCTCGGCGGAGCATTGGGCGCCACCCTGCTGGGTGGCGTCGTTGGGTTGTCCCACCGAATCGGACTCGGCGCCGACGCGGTGGGCACGGCGGCGGCGAGCCTGAGCGCGGTGGCATTGTTTGTGGCGCTCGCATTCACCTGGGGCGAATGGCGCGCCCTTGGCCGCGGCGGAGCTTGGATCGCCAGCATGTCCGGGCGTGGGCTGCGCCGTCTCGCAAATTGGCGACCGCGCGATCCCGCCGATCGGCGCGCCGACGAAAAAGCGGCGCGGCGCGAGCGCGTGGAGCCGCGGCTGGACGGAAAATCCGCGGCGCTGGAACTCGACGAGGCCCCGCCGCCCCTGCCGCCCGAGGAATTGGTGGAACGCGAGCCGGCGGTCGCCAAGAAAGCGGTGCCGCCAAAGAAAAGCGCGCCGCGCCAGCCAGCCCTCGACCTCGCGCCGAGCGGCGACTATCGGTTGCCGCCGCTCGAGTTGCTGGAGAAGCCGCCGGCGACGACGCGGGGTAGCGTGGTTGACGACGACGCGCTCGCGCGCAATGCCCGTTTGCTGGAAACCGTGCTCGACGATTTCGGCATCAAGGGCCAGATCGTGAAGGTCCGTCCCGGGCCGGTGGTGACGCTTTATGAACTCGAGCCGGCGCCGGGGACAAAAACCTCGCGGGTCATCGGCCTGGCCGACGACATCGCCCGTTCGATGAGTGCGGTGTCGGTTCGCGTGGCCGTCATTCCGGGGCGCAATGTCATCGGCATCGAGCTACCCAACGCCACGCGCGAGGTCGTGTATCTGCGCGCCCTTCTGTCCGCCGACGAATACGAACGGACGGCCGCCAAGCTCACCCTCGTTCTGGGCAAGGACATCGGCGGCATTCCGATGATCGTGGATCTAGCCCGGATGCCGCATCTCCTGATCGCCGGCACGACCGGCTCGGGCAAATCCGTGGCGATCAATACGATGATTCTGTCGCTCCTCTACCGCCTGCCGCCGGATGAATGCCGGTTTATCATGATCGACCCGAAAATGCTGGAGCTATCGGTCTATGACGGGATCCCGCATCTGCTGACACCCGTGGTCACCGAACCGAAAAAAGCGGTCGTCGCCCTCAAATGGGCGGTGCGGGAAATGGAGAACCGTTACCGCGCGATGTCCAAACTCGGGGTTCGCAACATCGCCGGCTACAATGCACGCCTGGCCGAAGCCCGGCGGAAGGGCGAAACCCTGACGCGTCAGGTGCAGACGGGGTTCCATCCCGAAACCGGAGAAGCGATTTTCGAAGAACAGCCGCTCGATCTTTCGCCCTTTCCGTTCATCGTAGTCATCGTCGATGAGATGGCCGATCTGATGCTCGTCGCCGGCAAGGACATCGAATGGGCGGTGCAGCGCCTGGCCCAAATGGCGCGGGCCGCCGGCCTGCATTTGATCATGGCCACGCAGCGGCCCTCGGTGGACGTCATCACCGGCACGATCAAGGCGAATTTTCCAACGCGCATCAGCTTCCAGGTCACGTCCAAGATCGACAGTCGCACGATCTTGGGGGAGCAGGGAGCGGAGCAGCTTCTGGGACAAGGCGACATGTTGTACATGGCTGGCGGCGGCCGCATCACCCGCATCCACGGTCCGTTCGTCTCCGATGAAGAAGTCGAGACCGTGGTGAATTTCATCAAACGCCAGGGCACGCCGGCCTATATGGACGATGTGACGGCGGAGGACCAGGACGTGGGCGGTGCAATGGCACCGGATGGCCAGAGCGGTGGATCGGGCGACGATCTCTACGATCAGGCCGTCGCTCTGGTTTGTCGCGAGCGCAAGGCCTCAACCAGTTTCATCCAACGTCATCTTCAAATCGGCTATAATCGCGCCGCGCGCCTGATCGAACGCATGGAAGAAGAAGGCGTCGTCGGCACCGCCAATCACGTCGGCAAACGCGAAGTGCTGGCGCCCAAAGGCGACTACAACGAATAGAAGCGCGGCGAGGCCGGCTCGATTTGGCGTAAGGCGGCAGAGGCAAGGGGTTGTCGAATCGCATGGCGCGCGCCATATCGACAATCGCGGCGGGTCTCGGGAAGTGAGCAGAACATGAAGAGGCGAACATTCGTGACGGGCATGGCGGCCGCCGGGATTTTGCCCGCGCTCGTTCATTCCGGCCGCGCGCTTGCGGCCCCGATCTTGCCGACCGACCGCGCCGACATTTCCCGGGTGGAATCCTATATCAGCGGTCTCCGCACGATGCGCGCCCGGCTGCTTCAGATGGGGCCGGACGGATCGACCGTCGAGGGAACGTTCTATCTGTCCCGGCCCGGTAAACTCCGCGTCGAATACGATCCGCCGACGCCGGTTCTATTGATCTCGAACGGCGGGCACCTAATCCATTACGATTCATCGTTGGAGTCGGTCAGTTATATTCCGCTCGACTCAACTCCGGTCGGCATCTTGGTGCGGGAAAAGGTCGAATTGTCCGGCGACGTCACGATCACCGATGTCGAACATGCCCCCAACGCCCTCTACATCACCATCGTCCAGACGAAAGATCCCCGGGCGGGGAGCCTGACGCTGGTATTCAGCGAGCGACCCTTCTCGCTCGCCCGTTGGGGTGTGGTGGACGGGCAAGGCAATCGGACGCAGGTGGCGTTGTATGACGCTACCTATGGACTGCCTCTCGAAGATCACCTTTTCCGTTTTGCCGACCCGCGCATCCACGGCAAGGAACGTCGCGAATAACACGGGACGCCTTCGGCCGGGGCGCCGGGCGGTCTCCGGCGGTGGACGCCAATCGGCTATGCGCGAATCGCATGGCTGCCCCCATACGATCATCTTGCATTGTTGTTCGGGCCTTCCCATATACCGGGACAGAGGCGGAGGTCCCGCCCGGGATCCCTCCGTTTGAGAGCGGTTCCCCTGCCGCTCTCAGGCTCCTTACGGAGCTTCAGGCGCCCGGTTTGCCCCCCCGACCGGGCGCCTTTCTATTGCGCAGCAAGGACCCGCTCAACCGGCAGCGCCTCCAGGCCCAGAGCCGACGCCACCGCGGCATGGACAACGCGGCCCTCGGCGACATTGAGGCCATTGCGCAAATGGCCATCGTCCTTCAGAGCCTTCCTCCAGCCCTTGTCGGCAAGGGCAATCGTGAACGGCAGCGTCGCGTTGTTAAGCGCGAAGGCCGAGGTGCGCGCGACCGCGCCGGGCATGTTGGTCACGCAGTAGTGAACAACACCCTCCTCGACGAAGGTGGGATCGGCATGAGTCGTCGGCCGGCTGGTCTCGAAACAGCCGCCCTGATCGATCGACACATCGACCATCACCGAGCCGTTACGCATCCGCTTTACCATCTCGCGCGTCACCAGCCTCGGTGCCGCGGCTCCCGCCACCAGCGCCGCCCCGATGACCAGATCGGCGTCGGCGATTTGGGTCTCGATGGCATCGGCGGTCGCGAAGATCGTCGACAGCTTGGCGCCGAATTGGAGATCGAGGTCGTAGAGCCGGCGCAGGGATTTATCGATGACGGTGACCTTGGCTTCCAGACCCATCGCCATGCGCGCGGCGTTGGTGCCGACAACGCCGCCGCCGAGGATCACGACCTTCGCGGCCGGCACGCCGGGCACGCCGCCCAGCAACATCCCGGAGCCGCCTTGGCGTTTCTCGAGGCAATGGGCGCCGACCTGGATCGACATGCGGCCGGCGACCTCACTCATCGGGGCGAGCAGCGGCAATCCGCCCGCGGGATCGGTCACCGTCTCATAAGCGATGGCGATCGCCCCCGATTGCATCAGCGCCGCGGTCTGATGGGGATCGGGCGCGAGATGAAGATAGGTGAAAAGAATTTGTCCCGACCGTAACAACGGGCGTTCGTTGGGCTGCAGTTCCTTGACCTTGACGATCATCGCAGCGCGACCGAACACCTCTTGCGTGTCGCGGGCAATCTCGGCGCCGGCGGCGCGATACGCCGAATCCGGGCAGCCGATGCCGTCGCCGGCCGTGCTTTGAACAAGGACCTCATGCCCATGCAGGACAAGCTCGCGCACGCTGGCGGGAACGAGTCCCACGCGATACTCCGCGGTCTTCACTTCTTTGGGTACGCCGATGAGCATGGGCTGCGCCCTCCAAAACAAGCGTGCCTCCCCGAGGGGAGGCACGCTTTTCGCCACGACGATGTTAGTCGTTCCCGGCGAGCGCTGGTCGTCCCGCCATCGTCGGCGTGGCCGACGGGAAGCGGCGCATCATCCACAAAAGGACAAGCAGGCCGGGCAAGCCCGCCAGGGTGGAGACAAGGAAGAACTCCACCCAGCCGAGATATTCAGCCATCCCGCCTGCGCCGAAGGACAGGAAAGGCCTGGTGAAGGCCATCAGCGACGTCAGCAAGGCATATTGGGTCGCGGTGTAGGAGATGTTGCACAGGCTGGACAGATAGGCGACGAAGGCCGCGGTCGCCATGCCGCCGGTCAGGTTTTCGATGGCTATCACCGCCGTCAAGACCGTGACGTCATGGCCGGCGAGCGCCTGGACGACATAGGTCAGGTTGGAGAGGGCCTGGGCGACGCCGCAAAACAGCAAGGCCTGCAGCATGCCGAAGCGCGCGACCAAGACGCCGCCGAGCACACCGCCGATCAGCGTCATCGCCAAGCCCCAGCCCTTGCTGATCGCCGCGATCTCGACATTGGTGAAACCCATCTCGACGTAGAAGGGATTGGCCATCACGCCGAGCAATCCATCGGCATATTTGTACAACCCGGCAAACAGCAGGATCGCGATCCAACCTGGCCGCAACATGAACTCGGCGAAGGGATTGATGACCGCACTTTGTACCCAGGCCGCCACCGTCTGCAGGCGGCCGGACAGATTGATGAATCGCTCCCGGAATTTCGTCAGTTGGGCTTCGCGGGCAGCCGCCTCCGGCGTCAGGCGGGTCTCCGGTTCCGGGGTCAACAACACGGTGACGATACCGACACCCATCAGGGCGGCCATCGCCGCGTAAGCCCAGAACCAACTGTATAACTCCGCGATCGTCAGCGCGCCCGCACCGGCGGCTAACAGGCCCACGCGGTAGCCGAGCACCACGTTGGATGCGCCGGCGCCAAGCTGCCTCTCCTCAAGAAGGTCGATGCGATAGGCATCGATCACGATGTCCTGCGTGGCCGAGGCGAAGGCCAGGCCGACCGCCCACATCGCCGTCCACCATAAATCCGTCTTGGGCTCCGTGCTGCCCAGCCCAATCATCGTCACGATCAAGGCGAGCTGGGAGAAGACCAGCCAACCGCGGCGCCTCCCGAGCAGCGTCGTGAACGGCGGGAACGGCAATCGGTCGACCAGCGGCGACCAAAAGATTTTCAATGCGTAGGCCGAGCCGACCAGCGCGAACAAGCCGATCATCGTCTTCGACACGCCCTCTCTGGCAAGCCATGTCGAGAGCGTGGAAAAGACTAAGAGGAAGGGTAGGCCGCTTGAAAAGCCGAGAAAAAAGACGACGACAACGCGACGCTCAAAATTCACCGCGAAGGCGGAAAGCCAGTTTTTCATGTGTACCTCGACCGCGCCGGAGGGCGAATCGAGGGGATTCTAGCGCCAAAGGTGGAGCGAGTGAATCGCCTTGTTGCGAAAAGCGCCGTCGTTCAGACGGCTTCTTGCGCGCGGCTCGCCCGCTTGCGGGCATGGGGGTCCAGAAGGCGTTTACGCAGCCGGATCGACTTCGGCGTCACTTCGACCAACTCGTCATCGGCGATATAGGCCATCGCCTGTTCCAGCGTCATCTGCCGGGGCGGAGTCAGGCGCACGGCCTCGTCCTTGCCGGCGGCCCGGAAATTGGTGAGTTGTTTGCCCTTGAGCGGGTTGACCTCGAGGTCGCTGCCGCGGCTGTTCTCGCCGATGATCATGCCCTGATAGACCTCGGCGCCGCCGCTGATGAAGAGAACGCCGCGCTCCTCGAGATTCCAAAGCGCGTAGGTGATCGCGGTGCCGTCGCCGGTCGAGATGAGAACCCCGGTGCGCCGGGCTTCGATGGCGCCGCGGTAGGCGGCAAAGCCATGGAACAGCCGATGCATGATGCCGGTGCCGCGCGTATCGGTCAGAAAGTCCCCGTGATAGCCGATCAGCCCGCGTGCGGGGATCAGGAAGGACAGACGAACCTTGCCGCCGCCGGAGGGTCGTAAATCCCTCAACTCCCCGCGCCTTTGGCCGAGCCTTTCCATGACCACGCCGGCATAGGGCTCGTCGACGTCGACCTGGACTTCCTCGATCGGCTCAAGGCGCTGTCCGGTGACCGGATCGTTGCGGTACAGAACCCGCGGCCGGCTAATCGACATCTCATAACCTTCGCGCCGCATCGTCTCGATGAGGACACCGAGCTGAAGTTCGCCGCGCCCCGCGACCTCGAAGGAATCGCGGGATTCCGACTCGGTGACGCGTATGGCGACATTGCCGGCGGATTCCCGCTTCAGGCGTTCACCGATGATGCGCGAGGTGACTTTGTCGCCGTCCTGGCCGGCGAGCGGCGAATCGTTCACCGAAAATGTGATCGCCATGGTCGGCGGATCGACGGGAGTCGCCGGAATTGGCGTCATGACATCGGGCATGCAGATCGTGTCGGGGACGGACGCATATTCCAAACCGGCGATCGCGATGATGTCGCCGGCCTCCGCGCGCTCGACCGGCGTGCGCTCGAGGCCTCGATAAGCGAGCAGCTTGGTGGCGCGCGATTGTTCGACCAACACGCCGTCGCGGTTCAACGCCTTGATCGGCATGTTCACGCGGGCGACGCCGGCATGAACCCGACCGGTAAGAACCCGACCGAGATAGGGGTCGTATTCCAGGATGGCGGCCAACATGGCGAACGGCGCCTCGGCATCGGCCCGCGCGGCCGGCACATGGGCAAGGATCAGGTCGAAAAGCGGGCTGAGATCGTTGCGCTGGCCATTCAGCTCGGTGGTGGCCCAGCCCTGTCGTCCGGACGCGAACAATGTTGGGAAATCGAGCTGCTCCTCTGTCGCGCCCAAGGCGGCGAAGAGGTCGAAGACCTCGCTATGAACGATTTCCGGGCGGGCGTCGGGACGATCGATCTTGTTGATGATGACAATCGGCCGCAAGCCCTTGGCCAGGGCCTTGGCGGTGACGAACTTGGTTTGCGGCAGGGGGCCTTCGGCGGCATCCACCAAAACGACGGCGCCGTCGACCATGCCCAGGATCCGTTCGACCTCGCCGCCGAAATCGGCATGTCCGGGGGTGTCGACGATATTGAGGCGTTCACCCTTCCAGGTCACCGAGGTGCATTTGGCCAGGATGGTGATTCCGCGTTCACGTTCGAGTTCGTTGGAGTCCATGGCGCAATCGGCCACGTTCTGATTGGCGCGCACGGCTCCGCTTTGACGCAGAACTGCGTCAATCAGGGTCGTTTTGCCATGATCGACATGGGCAATGATCGCGAGGTTGCGGATCGACATTCTGCACTTCATGTGGTGAGGGGTTGGGCCAATTGCCAGGGGACAGGTCTTGTCCCGGGGCGCGGCAGGATCAGTTGCGGACCGCCTTATTCGCGTTCGCGCCCGGGGCGAGACGGCCGAGCTTGCGTTCGATAAGGGTTGCGAGCGGCGCTTCTGGGCGCGCGCCAAGATGAGAAATTGCCTCGGCGGCGGCGATCGAGCCGATGCGGCCGCAGACCGGCAGGTCGTAGCCTTGGGTCAGGCCATAGAGGAAACCCGCCGCGTAAAGGTCGCCGGCGCCGGTGGAATCCACGACCTGTCCGACTTTCTCAGCCGCGATTTCGTGCGTCGAGCTACCGGCCACGACCAGCGAACCCTTTTCGCTGCGCGTCAGCACCGACAGCCCCGGTCGGCGGCGGGCCTGCTCGACGGCGGCCGCGAAATCCGGTGCCTGGTAGAGCGAAATGATCTCGGCTTCGTTGGCGAACAGAACGTCCACGTATTTTTCAGCCAAAGTCATGAACTCAGCACGGTGACGGTCGACGCAAAAGGGATCGGACAGCGTGAAGGCAACCAGGCGTTTGGCTTCACGGGCAAGCGTCGCCGCGCGCCGAATCGCCTCCTTGGCCCGGGGTGGATCCCACAGATACCCTTCCATATAGACGATCTTCGAGCGCTTGATCAGCGCGGCGTCGATATCTTCCGGCCCGATATGAGTGGCCGCGCCGAGATAGGTATGCATCGTCCGCTGCCCATCCGGCGTTACCAAGACCAGGCAGCGCGCCGTCGGTGGTCCGCCAACAATGGGCGAGGCGGCAAAGGTGACGCCCGTGGCCCGGATATCGTGCGCAAAAACACTTCCAAGCTGATCGTCGGCAACCTTGCCGATATAGGCGGCACGGCCTCCCAACGAGGCGATGCCGGCCATGCTGTTGGCGACGGACCCTCCGGAACACTCGATGGCCGGCCCCATGGAGGCATACAGGGCCTCGGCGACCGGCGCCTCGATCAGCGTCATCGCCCCTTTGGCCATCTTGTGCCGGCTGAGGAAAGAATCGTCGGCATGGGCAAGCACATCGACGATGGCATTGCCGATCCCGACCACGTCATAGGAATTTTCCGTCATTGGCGGACAGCTCTGGCTAAACGGCTTTGTGGGGCGTTGGCAAGCGGCGCAGTATAGTCACCCGCGCGCCGGGTACAAGTTGCGGTTGGAGGGGCGTGCCGGAGGGGTTGCGAGCCCGCCGCGCCGCTGTATAGTGTGGCCACGTAGTGCGGCGGTCCCTGGCCGGCGCCGTGATGACGGGACAACCAGAGGGAGAGACCTGCATGTTCCGCCGTAAGAACGATGGCCGGGACGGATCGTCGACGCCGCCGACCGACGAAACCGCGGAGTACGACGCTGCCGCGAAGCCGGCTGTGCCGCGCGCCACGTCCCTGCCCGCGACCAAACCCGTGAGCGCGCCTACAAACCGCGCCGAGCCGGCGGGGCGCCGTCTCGTTGAGTTGACCGGTCAAACGGGCTGGCGCGCCGGTCAACAGGCTCCTGAACCCGAAACGAAGAAGCTGATCGTCGGCCGCGACATTTGCCTGTCGGGCGAAATCACGTCCTGCGACAGGCTCGTTGTCGAAGGACGCGTCGAAGCCACACTTTCGGAGAGCCGCTTCATCGAAATTACCGAAAACGGTTTCTTCAAGGGCACGGCGGAAGTCGATGGCGCGGAGATCGGCGGACGGTTCGAAGGCTCCCTGATCGTGCGCGAGCGGTTGTTCATTCGATCGACCGGTCGCATCACCGGTTCGGTTCGCTACGGACAAATCGAAATCGAACTTGGCGGCGAGTTGGCGGGCGATCTTCAGGTTACTCGTCCGAGCCCGACGTTAAAGCCTGTCGCCGATACGCCGTCGCCATCCTCGGCCCTGGGCGCGAATTCGGATTCTCCGTTGTTTCGGCCTGTCGAAACGACCCAGGTTTGACGCGCCGATCGTGAACAACCGTTTGCCGGCCCGCCAAGAATCTCTCCGCTGCGGGCTTATTTTCGCACTGTTCCTTGCGCTTGGCGTGGCGGCATGTACCGCCAAGCCGCCGCCGCGGCTGACCAACGCCCCGCCGGCCCAATCGTCGGCGCCATGGACCGATACGGGGATGGCCCACGCCGCCGAGGCCGCGCCGCAGAATAGTGGATTGCCGCAGACCAATTCCGTGAGCGCCGCCGAATCCGGCGCCTCCCGCGCGCCAATCGCGGAAAAGGCGGCGGCGATACCACCCACCGCGGAGCAGCCCGCCGAATTGATCGGGATCACCGGACGGGTCCTGTCCGAACGGCTCGGGCGGCCGGATTTCGTTCAGCGCGATGGCCCCGCCGAGATCTGGCGTTACGCGGGGACCGATTGTTTCCTTGACGTCTTTCTGTATCAGAAATCCGGAGACCTACAGGTCGCGCATTACGAGGTTCGTAATGGCGGGGACAAGGCCCGCTCCCTGCAGCCTATTGGCATCGCGGCCAATTGTTATCGCGACCTGCGCGCGCATCGGGTTTCGCGACCGGGCTGAGTCCCGCGCCCGGCCCGCAGCGGCAAAAAGCGCTATTTCCCGAAAATCTTTGACAAGAAGCCGCCCTGGGAAGCTTCCTGTTCGCGCTTTTTCTTGCGCTCGAGCGGATCTTCAAGAACGAACGCCTTCACGCAGAAGGTTCTCTTTCTGCCCGAATTTGAAGCGGATAAGAATCTTGGACACCCGGCGCCCGGATTTGGCGTCTTCCTCGTCGGCGACGCCGACGAACTCGAGTCCCCATGTCCCGCGCGGCATGTTCCGGCGTAGCCAATCCTCCGCCTTGGTGACGTCGGCCTGACTATTTAATTTCCGGTTCAGAATATATTCATACGCGGTCATGAACCCAACCACTCGGTCGATGGCAAAGACGATGCTTCCATCATCGGCAGTCCGAGAAGGTTCCTACTTCCTCGATCCGACTAATCTAGCGTCGTTGTGGAAAAATAACCCGATCGCGCGTTATTTCCAAGACGGTTCGTACGGCGCGACGGTTGGCGTGAGCGGGTCCTCATCGATTTTCTGTCGTCGATGTCGGTGATAAAGCCGGGTCGTTCTTGCCGGTGTAAGCGCAGAGATCGCGCACAAGACAACGGGGGCAATCTGGCCGGCGTGCCTTGCACAGATGGCGTCCATGCAGGATCAGCCAGTGATGGGCGTGATTGCGATAGACCGCGGGGACGACCCGTTCGAGTTCCTCCTCGACCGCGTTTGGCGTCTTTCCGGTGGCCAGCCCCAGGCGTCTGGCGACGCGGAAGACGTGTGTATCGACGGCAATGGTCGGGTGCCCGAAGGCGGTATTGAGGACCACGCTGGCCGTCTTTCGACCGACGCCGGGGAGCGATTCGAGATCGGCGCGATTGTCGGGCACGCGACCGCCAAATCGCTCCAGGAGAATTTCACTCAAACGTACGAGGTTCCTGGCCTTGCTATTGAACAGGCCGATCGTCCTGATGTGCCGCTTCACCCCTGCCTCGCCGAGCGCAGCCATCTTGACCGGCGTGTCCGCGGCCGCAAACAAGGCGGGTGTGGCCTTGTTCACGCCCTTATCCGTAGCCTGCGCCGACAGCACGACGGCGCAAAGCAGGGTGAAGGGGTCGCGATAATGAAGCTCGCTGCGCGGCGCGGAATTGGCCGCCGAAAGGCGCCGAAAGGTTTCTTCGATTTGGGACTTACGCATGGAACACTTCGTGCCCGGCGCGGCGCCGGCGGATCTGGCCGTATCCCATTTGCCGGCCCGGGGGCGCGGCGTCTATCATGGGCCGATGGACACAGCGGTGTCGCAAAAGCCGTTCGAAGCCGGTCAACCCGACCTCAATTTGGTGCTTCGGCCGCATCGCAGCCTGAGCCCGCTGGGTTTCTGGCTGGTGATGGGAGGCATCGGCGGGATCAGCTTCCTGGCCGGGCTGGCGTTCTGGCTCGCCGGTGCCTGGCCGGTTTTCGGATTCTTCGGCCTTGATGTCCTGCTCGTCTATTGGGCATTTAAGGCCAGCTATTCCAGCGCCAAGACGTACGAGACCGTATCCCTGACCGACAGCGCATTGACCGTGTGCCGCGTCGGCCGGCGGGGTGAGCGCAAAATCTGGAGCTTTCAGCCCTATTGGTTGCGGGTTGACATCGACGATCCGCCGAATCACGAAAGCCCCTTGACGCTGTCGTCCCATGGCCGGACGCTGGTCATCGGCGCGTTTCTACCGCCTTGGGAACGGCTCGAAGTCGCACGCATTCTTCGTAGTGCTCTTTCGCAGACGCGCATGCTCTCCGCGCCATCCGAGCGCCGTGACGCGACGCCATAGAACTCAAGAAATCCCAAGAACGTCGCGCATCGAATAAAGGCCTGGTTTCCGATCCGCGACCCAAAGGGCCGCGCGAACCGCGCCCCGGGCGAATATCTGGCGGCTGGATGCGCGATGGACAAGTTCGATGCGTTCGCCCGCGCCCGCGAAAACCACCGAGTGATCGCCGACGACATCGCCGCCGCGCAGAACCGCAAATCCGATGTCTCCTGTCCGGCGCGCCCCGGTGTAGCCGTCGCGGCTGCGCTGGCCAACCTTGGCGAGGCGCACGCCGCGCCCGGCGGCGGCGGCTTCGCCCAGGGCCAGCGCCGTTCCGGACGGCGCGTCGACTTTGTGGCGATGGTGCATTTCCACGATTTCGATGTCGTAGTCCGGCCCCAACACCGAGGCGACCTTTTCGACGAGCGCGGCGAGCAGCGTCACGCCGAGACTCATGTTGGCGGCGCGCACGATCGGGGCCTTGCGAGCGGCGCGAGCCACGGCGGCTAACTGCTTATCGTCCAATCCTGTCGTGCCGAGCACAAACGCCGTTCCGGTTCGCGCGGCCATCCCGGCATGGAGCACGCTGGCCGCCGGTGTCGTGAAATCGATGACAACATCGGCACCGGCAAAAAGAGTTTCGGCTTTGTCGGTGACCGCCAGACCCAACGGCCCGGTGCCCGCGATGTCGCCCAGATCGCGACCGAACAGAGCGCTCTCCTTCGGTTCGGTGCCGCCGGCGATACGGCAGCCTTTGGTGGCGGCGAGTTCGCTCAGCACCATGCGGCCCATGCGACCGCCGCAACCAATGACGCCGACGCGGATATCAGTCATGAAAGGATCCCCCTCTTTGCCGCGACTATAGCCGCCGGCCGCGGTTGGGGGGTCGCAAATTCGGCGGCCTGGCGATCGGCGCCGCGCCGGGTCCCTATTCGCGTAAATCTTCCCAGAGCTCGCGGACTTTGGCGAAAAAGCCCTCCGATTGCGGGCTCGTTTGCTTGCGGTTTCCAGCCCCGTCGAAATCGCGCAGCAACTCCTCCTGGCGCTTATTCAGGTTGACCGGAGTCTCGACGATGAGTTCGACGAAAAGATCGCCGCGTTGATTGCTGCGCAACACACTCATGCCCTTGGTGCGGAGGCGGACCTGTTGGCCGGTCTGCGTTCCGGCCGGGACGTTGATACGCACGCGACCGGCGTCGATGGTGGGAACCTCGATATCGCCGCCGAGTGCCGCGGTGGTCATGGGAATGGGCACGCGGCATAGGAGATCCGCGCCCTCGCGCTGAAACAATTTATGCGGCGTGATTTCGACGAAGAGGTATAGGTCACCCGGCGGCGACCCGCGCACGCCGGCCTCACCTTCGCCGGCCAGCCTTATGCGCGTTCCATCTTCGACACCGGGCGGGACGTTCACGGCCAGCGTTCGTTCCTTGCGCACGCGGCCCTGACCGCTGCACGATCGGCAGGGTTTTTCAATCACCCGTCCCGCGCCATGACACGCCGGGCAGGTCCGTTCGATGGTGAAGAAACCGCTTTGCTGGCGGACCTTGCCGTGGCCCTGGCAAGTGGCGCAGGCGATCGGCTTTGAACCGCCCGCCGCGCCGGTGGCGCCGCATGATTCGCACAACACCAGGCTGGGGACACGGATGGTTGTCTGCCGGCCTTTGAAGGCCTCTTCCAGACTAATCTTCAGGTTGTAGCGAACGTCGCCCCCGCGCGGGGTGCCTTGGCCGCCGCGCCTGCCGCCCATGACGTCGCCGAACATTTCGTCGAAGATGTCCGCGAACCCGGCGCCGAAATTGAACTCAAACCCGGCACCGCCGGGGCGGCCTCCGCCGTTTTCAAACGCGGCATGCCCATAACGGTCATAAGCGGCGCGTTTTTCGTCATCCTTGAGGATGTCGTAGGCTTCGTTGATCTCGCGGAATTTGTGTTCCGCTTCCTTGTCGCCCTGGTGCCGATCCGGGTGGAACTGCATGGCCAGCTTGCGGAAGGACTTCTTGATGTCGTCAGTGCTGGCGCCGCGCGCGACGCCGAGCACGTCGTAATAGTCCTGCTTCGCCATTCACCGATCCGCCTTGCGGCGCCGCCCCCGATTTTTTGTCGAGGCGGCGCCTTCCCCCGAAAGACGTCTTACCCGCAGCCGCTATTTGCGTTTGCGTTCGTCGACTTCCTCGAAATCGGCGTCCACGACCTTGTCGGTCTTTTCCCCGCCAGTCTCGCCTTCCGGCGCCGTGCCGGCCGAGGCCCCGGGCGCGGCGTCGCCGGCCTGGCCTGCCTTGTACATGGCTTCGCCTAGTTTCATCGAGGCCTGCTGCAACGACTGAACTTTGGCTCGAATGGCCGCGACGTCCTCGGATTCACGGGCTTTCTTCAACGCCTCGATTTCGCTTTCGATCGCCGATTTCTCGGCGGCCTGAACCTTGTCCCCGAATTCCTTTACGTTCTTTTCGGTGGAATGGATCAGGCTATCGGCCTGGTTTCGGACTTCGATCAGCTCGCGGCGTTTCTTATCCTCGCCGGCATGGCTCTCGGCTTCCTTGACCATCCGCTTGATGTCGTCATCGGACAGGCCGCTGCGGGCCTCGATACGCACCTGCTGCTCCCGCCCCGTGGCCTTGTCCTTGGCCGAGACATTAACGATGCCATTGGCGTCGATATCGAAGGTGACTTCGACTTGCGGCACGCCCCGGGGGGCCGGCGGAATGCCGACGAGATCGAACTGGCCCAGCATCTTGTTGTCCGCAGCGAGTTCGCGCTCACCCTGGAAGACGCGGATGGTCACTGCCGTCTGACCGTCCTCGGCCGTCGAAAAGGTCTGGCTCTTGCGTGTCGGAACCGTGGTATTGCGATCGATCAAACGTGTGAAGACGCCGCCCAAAGTCTCGATGCCCAGCGACAACGGCGTCACGTCGAGAAGCAACACGTCCTTGACGTCGCCTTTCAAGACGGCGCCTTGGATTCCGGCGCCCACGGCGACGACTTCGTCGGGATTGACACCGCGATGCGGTTCGCGGCCGAAGAACTGCTTCACCGTTTCGATGATCTTGGGCATGCGTGTCATGCCCCCGACCAACACGACCTCGTCGATTTCCGAGGGTTTGAGCCCGGCATCCTTGAGCGCCGCGCGGCAAGGTTCGATGGTCCTCTGGACCAAGACGTCGACCAGAGATTCGAGCTTCGCGCGCGTCAGCTTGATGGCCAAATGTTTCGGCCCGGTTTGATCGGCGGTTATGAAGGGCAGATTCACTTCGGTCTGCACGGCACTCGACAGCTCGATCTTGGCCTTTTCCGCGGCCTCCTTCAGGCGCTGCAGGGCGAGGCGGTCCTGGCGCAAATCAATGCCGTTCTCTTTTTTGAATTCGATCGCCAGGTAATCGATGATCTCCTTGTCGAAATCCTCGCCGCCCAGGAAAGTGTCGCCATTGGTCGACTTCACCTCGAAGACGCCGTCGCCGATTTCGAGCACCGAAACGTCGAAGGTGCCGCCGCCAAGGTCGTAAACCGCGATCGTCCCGGCTTTCTTTTTCTCGAGGCCGTAGGCGAGCGCCGCCGCCGTCGGCTCGTTGATGATGCGCAGGACCTCGAGCCCGGCGATCTTGCCGGCGTCCTTTGTCGCCTGGCGCTGGGAATCGTTGAAATAGGCGGGGACGGTGATGACCGCTTGCGTGACCTTCTCGCCGAGATAGGCTTCCGCGGTTTCCTTCATCTTCTGAAGGATGAAGGCGCTGATCTGGCTGGGCGAATAACGCTTCCCCTGAACCTCGACCCAGGCGTCGCCATTGTCGCTGGGCACGATCTTGTAGGGCACCAGGCCCTTATCCTTGGACACCAAGGGGTCGTCGTGGCGCCGTCCGACCAAACGCTTGACTGAATAGACGGTGTGCAGGGGGTTGGTCACGGCCTGCCGTTTCGCCGCTTGGCCAACGAGGCGTTCGCCGCTTTCGGTAAAGGCGACGATCGACGGCGTCGTGTTCATGCCCTCGGCATTGGCGATGACCTTGGGCGTGGAGCCCTCCATGACCGCCACGCAGGAATTGGTGGTGCCGAGGTCGATACCGATAACTTTACTCATACACTTCCCCACTTTCGGCGGAATCCGCTGGCCCTAAGAAGCACCGGCGGATATCCCCATGGTGACCTGCAATAGGTCGTTGATTCGGGCGAGTATATAGGGATGGAGGGTTGAGCCTGCAACACCCCGATCTTGGCTTTCCTTGGTTTGTTGTCGCTTGATGGCCGGGTGCGTTGCGGGCCAGCCACAGGGTGGAGGATTTCCTGCGGACCGGCGCCAATCTGGGTGGGTGGCGGGGGCCAAGCCGGAACGCCATCGCGGTTGATCGGCGGCCCGACAGGGCCGAAACTCCACCGGTTTCCCTGAGGGAGAAGCGTTATCGCCGCCGACGTTAGTCCCACGATCGATTTCCAACCCGTCGCCCAGTGGGTCATCAACGGCGCCGATAGTGCGCGTCCGCGCCTTTTTGTTGCCGGGCTGGGGCGGCGGCTTCTAAACGCCGGCGTACGGCTCTACGGCGTCGCCCTCTACATCGATACGCTTCACCCCGACATTCTGGGCCGCCGGTTCCTGTGGCGGGTCGGAAAGAAGACACGAGTCACCGAGGCGCCAATCGAGGTCGTCAACGAGACCACCTACCGGACCAGCCCGCTGGCTGCCGTCAAATTGACCGGCGGCACCATCCGGCGTCGGATCGGGGATCCCGAATCGCCGATGGATTTTCCAATTCTGCAGGAGCTTCAGAAGGAAGGCGTCACCGATTACGTGGCCCTGCCTTTGCGATTTCTCGACGGGCAAATCCGGGTAATCACATGGACGACGCAACAGCCGGGCGGGTTCAGCCAATCCGAGATCGACGCTTTCGAGGGCATCCTCGCACCCATCGCGCGGGTGGCCGAAATTTATGCCCTGCACTGGACGGCGATAAACCTTTTGAGCACCTATCTGGGGAAGACGACCGGTGAGCGCATCCTTGGCGGACAGATTCGGCGTGGGCAGACAGAGTCCATTCATGCCGCCATCTGGCTGTCCGATCTGCGCGGATTCACCCATCTGGCCGACGTCGTGCCCGGCGATCGGCTGGTAGCACTCCTCAACGATTATTTCGAATGCCAGGTCGTGCCGATCATGGCCGAGGGCGGGGAAGTCCTGAAATATATGGGCGACGGTTTGCTCGCCATCTTTCCCGTCAAAACCGTCGGTCGGGAGGCCGAGGTCTGTGCGCGTGCATTGGCGGCGTGTGATGCCGCACGCCGAAACATCGCCGCTCTCAATGTCCGACGAGAAAGCGAAGGCGAACTGACCTTGCAATACGGCATGGCGCTTCACGTCGGGGAGGTGCTGTACGGCAATGTCGGCGCTCCGCAAAGGCTGGATTTCACCACGATCGGCCCCGCCGTCAATTTGGCGTCGAGGTTGGAGGGGCTCTGCGACCAGATGAATCGTTCGGTTCTGGTATCGGCCGCTTTTGCCGCCCAATGTCCCGGCAGCGTCCGCCGGCTGGGACAGGTGGCGGTCCGGGGCATCGCCGAACTTCAAGACATTTTCGGGCTGACCGACGACGGAGGCAGTCGCTCGGATCGCCGCTGAGGCTTATACGGTGGTATCGATCCGGCTCGACGCCGGCGGCGTTGCCGCGGAGGTCTTGGCGACGCCGACAAGGGCAGGCCGCAACAGGCGGTCGTGGAGCACGTAGCCATCCTGCAGGACTTGGATGATGGTCCCGGGGGGCCGGTCGGTTTCCACCTCGAACAACGCCTGGTGGAGATTGTGGTCGAACGGCCGCCCCAGGGCGTCGATTCGGCGGATCCCCTGGCGTTCGAAGACCGCCATCAGCTCGCGTTCGGTTAGTTCCACCCCGGCGGCGAATTTTTCAATCCGCTCATCCTGCTGGCGCAGCTCCGCCGGCAGGCTGTCAAGCGCCCGGCGCAGATTGTCGGCTACGGCAAGAAGCTCCCGCGAAAATCCGGAAACGGCGAAACGGGTCGCGTCGTCGGTCTCGCGTTGCAGCCGGCGACGCATGTTCTCGGTATCCGCCAGCGTTCGCATCAACTGATCTTTCAGTCGTGCATTCTCGGCCTCGATGGCGCCCTTGGCTTCCGTTTCCGGGTTGCCGGACGGTTTGGATTGGCCCGATTCCTTGCGGCCCGATTCCATGGCGCCCGTCGGCGACACCTCGGGAGAATCGTTGTCGTTCGTCATGACGAATCCTGTGAGTCTGATTTCAACCGAGCAGCCGGCCGATTACTTTAGCCGTGTAGTCGACCATCGGAATGATCCGCGCATAGTTAATGCGGGTTGGGCCAATGACCCCGATCGCGCCAACGATCTGCCGTCGACTGTTCAAATAGGGGGCGATCACCATGGAGCAGCCGGCGATGCCAAAAAGTTGGTTGTCGGCCCCGATGAAGATCTGGACGCCGTCGCCGGTCTGGGCGGCGTCGAGCAGGCGCACGGCGGCTTCCTTTGTTTCCAGCGCCTCGAACAGACCGCGAATTTTCTCGAGATCGGAGGTCGCGCTGACGTCGTCCAGAAGGTGAGCCTGGCCGCGCACAATTAAATAACCGCCGGTATCGTCCGAAGACCAGGTGGCAAGACCGGTTTCAACGACACGCGCCGTCAACTCGTCAAGCGCCGCGCGCTGATCCTCGAGTTCGTTTTCGATAATGACGCGCGCCTCGCCGAAGGTCCGACCCTGCATGCGCGCATTCAGGTAGTTGCCTGCCTGAGCCAGGGCCGAGGGCGGCAGGCCCAGCGGTGTCTCCATAAGGCGGTTCTCGACCACGCCGCTTTGCGAGATCATCACGGCCAAGGTTCGTCCCGGCGCAAGGCCGACGAATTCGATGTGTTTGACCGCCTCGTCGGTTTTCGGCGCCAACACCATGCCGGCGCAATGGCCCAGGCCCGAAAGCATGGTCGTGGCTTCTTCCAGGACATGAGCCAGACTTCGGCCGGCGGCGTTGCATTGAATTTCGATGTTGGACTTTTCATCCTGGGTAAGCGCGCCGACTTCCAACAGGCCGTGAACGAACAACCGCAAGCCGGCTTCCGTCGGCAGGCGCCCGGCGGAGGTATGGGGCGCATGGAGCAGGCCGGCATCCTGAAGGTCGGCCATGATGTTGCGGATCGTCGCCGGCGAAAGCTGGACGTCGAGCCGGCGCGACAAGGTGCGCGAACCGACCGGCTCTCCGGTTTCGACATAGGATTCCACAATCCGCCGAAAAACCTCGCGCGAACGCTGATTAAGTTCGCCGATGAGGGATTTAGGCGCTGGCGGGTCGTGTGATCGTGTCAGCATGAGTTTGCCGGATGCAATGTAGGTTCGGCATCCTGTAGCGTCAATGTCGCGATCCCGCCGGACTCTGCGCGGCCCAAGCTGGACGGCGCCTCCCGCACCGGGATAGGGTGGCGCATTCAATCGTCTTGGCAAAGGAAAACAGTTTCATGCGTCCCTCCGGTCGCGCAGCCGATGCGCTTCGACCGGTCAGCCTCGAGCCCGGTTTCAGCAAACACGCCGAAGGCTCTTGTTTTGTCCGGTTCGGCGACACTCACGTCCTCTGCACGGCGAGTTTCGAGGAAAAGGTGCCGCCTTTTCTTCGATTCACCGGGAGCGGTTGGGTGACCGCCGAATACGGGATGCTGCCGCGATCCACACATACCCGAACGGATCGGGAGGCCTCGCGCGGGCGTCAAAGCGGGCGGACACATGAGATTCAGCGGCTCATCGGCCGTGCCTTGCGGTCGGTGACCGATTTGAAACGCATGGGCGAACGCCAAATACGGATCGATTGCGATGTCATCCAAGCCGATGGCGGGACACGCACGGCGGCCATCACCGGATCCTATGTCGCGTTGTGGTTGGCCTGCGACCGCTTGATCAAGGCGGGAACCTTCAAGGAAATGCCGCTCGTCGACCAAGTGGCCGCGATTAGCTGCGGGGTGGTCGGCGGCGTGCCGGTTCTCGATCTGGACTACGCCGAAGACAGCAGCGCCGATACCGATGCCAATTTCGTGGTTACCGGCAAAGGTGGCCTCGTCGAAGTTCAGGCGACGGCGGAGCGCGAGCCCTTCGGCCAAGAAAAACTCGATTCGATGCTGGCGTTGGCGCGGCGGGGAACGGAGCAGCTCTTTGTCCTCCAGCGGCGCGCGCTCGCCCTTGAATAGACCGCCGGTTTCGGCGGCGTCGGGCGGTCGCCCCGCCGCAAACCGTCGTCTTCTGCCCGGGCGTTTGGTCATCGCCAGCCACAATCAAGGCAAGGTGCGGGAAATCGCCGATTTGTTGCGGCCCTTCGGCGTCGACGCCATCGCCGCCGACAAGCTGGGGCTGGCGGAGCCTGAAGAAACTGGGGATAGCTTCGTCGCCAACGCCGAACTCAAGGCCCGCGCCGCCGCGATGTCGGCGGGTCTGCCGGCGCTCGCCGACGATTCGGGGCTGGCGGTGGCGGCGCTCGGCGGGGCGCCCGGCATCCTATCGGCGCGCTGGGCCGGTCCAGAAAAGGATTTCGCGGCGGCGATGCGGCGGGTCGAAGCCGAACTCGCCGGCCAAACCGACCGGCGCGCACGTTTCGTCTGCGCCTTGGCGCTGGCATGGCCCGACGGCCAATGCGAAACGTTCACCGGAGACGTGGATGGCGTGCTCGTGTGGCCGCCGCGCGGAGAACGCGGTTTCGGCTACGATCCCGTCTTTCTGCCCAACGGCCGATCCCTGACCTTCGGAGAAATGGATCCGTCCGAGAAACACGCGATCAGCCATCGCGCCCGGGCCTTCGGCCTCCTCGTCGAGTCCTGTTGCGTGGCGCCATCATGATCGCGGCGATTGCGGCGGATCGGGAAAGCCTCGGGGCGTCCGACGAAGCCGGCGGTTTCGGGCTTTACGTCCATTGGCCGTTCTGCGTCTCCAAATGCCCCTATTGCGATTTCAACAGCCACGTTCGCGAAAAGATCGACGAGGCGCGCTGGCGGGAGGCGTTGCTGAAGGAGCTTGATTATTTCGGCCGCATGACCGCCGGCCGCAGCCTGACGAGTGTCTTTTTCGGCGGCGGTACCCCTTCGCTTATGCAGCCCGCGACGGTGGCAGCGGTGCTCGATCGCGCGGCGCGGCATTGGTCGATTGGCGCCCAGGCCGAAATCAACCTCGAGGCCAATCCCAATTCCGCCGATGCCGACCGTTTCGCCGGATTTCGCTTGGCGGGCGTGAACCGCCTGTCGCTGGGGATCCAAGCGCTTGACGCAGCCGCGCTCAAATTCCTGGGCCGGGCGCATGACCGCGACGAAGCCTTGGCCGCCATCGCCCTGGCATCGCGGCTTTTCCCGCGCTTTTCCTTCGACCTGATCTACACCCGGCCGGAGCAGACGGCCGCCGCCTGGCGCGCGGAGCTGCGCGAGGCTCTTGCCTTGGCCGGCGATCATCTTTCCCTCTACCAGTTGACGATCGAGAAGGGCACCGCGTTTTACGGTCTCCACGCGCGCGGCGACATCGTCTTGCCGAATGAGGACGACTCCACCGGGCTCTATGAAACAACCCAGGAGATGTTGGACGAGGCGGGGCTGCCAGCTTATGAGGTGTCGAATCATGCGCGTCCCGGCGGGGAATGCAGCCACAACCTCACCTATTGGCGTTCGGGCGATTGGGTCGGAATCGGACCGGGCGCCCATGGCCGCCTGACGATTTCGGGAGAACGGCTCGCCACCGCCCAGGCGCGCGCGCCCGAAGCCTGGTTGGCGGCGGTGGATGCGGCTGGGCACGCCACAATCGGCAGTGACGTCATCGTCGGCGAACACGGCGTGGAAGAGGTGCTGATGATGGGCCTGCGCCTTCACGAAGGTGTTGGACACAAGCGGTTCCGTGCTCTTACGCGGCGCCCTTTTGAAGATGTGTTGGATTCCGCCCGCCTGGCAAACCTGATCGAGGGCGGCTTTCTGGTTCTGGACAAGGGTGGCCTGCGAGCGACCCCTTCCGGCTTGCAAAGGCTGAATGCGGTGCTGGCGGCGCTGCTCGGCTAGGGCCGTTCAGGGGCCGACGACGAAAGTCTCCGGCGCGGGATCGACGATCCGCATGCCCTCGCGCCTGATTTCCATGACCGCCAGCCCACGTTCAATCGTGCCGTCGAGGCGGAACCGAAAGATGCCGTCGACGCCGGCGAAACCGCTGGGGTCGGTCAACGCCGACATCGAAAAATCCGGCGATTCGTCGGTGCGGGCGAGCAACGCCGCGAGAGCAACCGCGTCATAGGCCAGTGTCGCCAGCCGCGGGGCGTCGCGCTCGAAGACCTCTTTGAATCGGCGTTCAAAACCGGCGCGGGCGTTGACAGCCGGCGCGGCAAACCAGCCGCCGACCAGAGCCGGCTCGCGCCCAAGGCGGGGGTCGTCCCATTGACTGGTCCCGAGCAACTTCACGCGGGCCGGATCGATGTCGTAAAAGGCGAGGAGCGGGGCGATGCTGAGCAAGCGGTCCCCGCCCTCCGGCAGCAATATCGATTTGAATCCGACCTCGCCGATTGTGTCGGCGCCGTCCAACTGCCGTAGCGCCTCGCGCGTCGCGGGATCGGTCGTGCCTTCCAGGGTGCGTCGCAGGGCCGCGAGTTCGGCGCGGCGTGTTTCGTAGTTGGCGAGGCGGCGGACCACCGGTGAAAGGTTGCTGTCCACGGAGTCGTAACGTTCGACCGGACCCAGCAGGCCGGGCGCGAGGCGTGAAGCGGTCTGCCGTAACGCATCGACGACGGTATTGCCGAAAACACTGTCCGGAACCAACGCGGCGATCGGCGCCATGCCACGGTTCTGGGCGTAGGCGACGATTCGTTCGACTTGCGCTTGCGGCGTGATGCCGAGCGCGAAGACGCCATTTCCGGCGATGGAGCGATCGCTGGAAAAAGCCAGCACGTTGACCTGGGCGAGGCGCGCCGGACCCGATACCGCGGTGGCCTCGGCCGAGGTCAGCGGCCCGACGATCAGTTCGGCACCCTCGGCCAGCACCGCCTGCGCGGCGGCGGCGGCACCCTCGGACGTTCCTTGTGTGTCGCGCGGGATCAGCACAATGGCGTCATTGCCCAGGTCGAAGAGCGCGAGGTGCGCGGCATCCAGCATGGCCTGCCCGAGCGCCGCGGCCGCGCCGGACAGGGGAACCAGGAACGCCACGCGGGCCGGCCCCTCGACGACCGACCGGACGACGGGCGGCGCCGAAGGCAGCGGCGCGGCGCCGGCTGGTGGCGGCGCCGCGACTATGGGCGGCGGCGGAAGGGGCAAAGCCTGGGGCGGCGGGGGTTGGGTGACCGAAGCCGGCGCCTGCGCCGCCGCGGGCGGGCGCTGCGGCTGCGCCGGTGTCGCTTGCGGGAGCGTACGCAGGTTGGGTACGTTGAGGTCTTGGCAGCCTGCCAGCACCACGAAAGCGAGCAGGGATGTCCCGGCGAACGAGAAACGCGACATCAGCGCGAATGCAGGCCGAATCACACACTTCCTCCACCGGGCCGGAATGGCCGGAGCCTAACGGCCACATCCAGCGAAGTAAACCGGCACCCGGTTTGCACATCGTGGGGACGCCGATCGGCAATCTGCGCGACGTAACCTTGCGCGCGCTCGACGTGTTGCGCGGCGTGGACCTGATCGTGTGCGAAGACACACGGGTGACGCGGAAGTTGTTGTCGGCCTATGCCATCAAGGCACGTCTTACCGTTTATCACGATCACAATGCCGATCGCGTCCGGCCGGCCCTGATCGCGCGCCTCAAGGCGGGCGAGAGCCTGGCGCTGGTCACCGACGCTGGAATGCCGCTGATTTCGGATCCAGGTTACAAACTCGTGCGCGAGGCCGTCGCCTCCGGTGTCGCGGTGACGGTCGTTCCCGGTCCGTCGGCGACGATTGCCGCCCTGTCGCTGTCGGGGTTGCCGCCGGATCGGTTCCTCTGCGCGGGATTTCTGCCCGCGCGACCGGCGGCGCGGCAGACGGCGCTCGACCGCCTTCGATTGGTCGATGCGACCCTCCTATTTTTCGAATCTCCGCGCCGTCTGGCCGAATGTCTCGGGGAGTTGCTTGCGGCGTTCGGCGATCGCCCGGCCGCGGTCGCCCGCGAAATCACGAAGCTCTATGAAGAAGTCCGCCGCGGCTGTTTATCCGAACTGGCGGCGTATTATCGCGACGCCGGACCGCCGCGTGGCGAAATCGTTATCGTTGTTGGCCCGCCACTCGAGACCGTGGCAACGCCGGAGGCCGATCTCGATGACCGCCTGCGTGTGGCATTGGCGGCCATGAGCCACCGCGACGCCGCCGCTCTCGTCGCCGCCGCCACCGGCCTGCCGCGCCGCCAGGTTTATGCCCGCGCCCTCGCCCTTGCCGAGCGGGACCCCGCTGGCCGCGCCTGAGTCGCGGTTGCGCGCGTGGCGGCGAGGCCGCCGCGCGGAATGGATGGCCGCCTGGGTCTTGCGGCTGCGGGGCTACCGTGTTCTCGCCCATGGTTTTCGCTGCGCCGCCGGTGAAATCGATCTGATCGCACGGCGCGGCGATGTGGTTGTTTTTGTAGAGGTTAAGGCGCGCGCCGATCTCGGTTTGGCGGCGGACTCGATTTCGCAACACCAGCGCGCGCGCATTTCTCGCGCCGCTGCGTTATTCATGGCGGGCCGGGCGGATCTATCCGGGCTCGATTGCCGCTTCGACGCGGTTTTGGTTATGCCGTGGCGCTGGCCGCTCCACTTGCGGGATGCTTGGCGCCCGGCCGATGAGACGCCTAACTCTTGGAGGTCGCTGTGAAATCAGCAACAGGACGATCCATTTTCGCGCCGGTCATGTTGGTCCTCGCCGGGCTCAGCCTGTCGGGATGTGTTGGTCTTGCCGTCGGGGCTGGCGCGACCGTTGGGGTCGCGGCGTCCGAGGAGCGCGGTATTCGTGCTGCCGCCAACGACACCGCGATACGGGCCGAGATCAATAATTATTGGCTCCAGCACAACGTCGACATGATGCAGAAGGTCAGTCTTCAGGTGCATGAAGGCCGCGTGCTGCTGACCGGGGTTGTGCAGACGTCGCAACATCGGAGCGATGCCGCGCGTCTGGCCGGCCAGGCCGCCGGCGTCGTCGAAGTCATCAACGAAATCGAAGTGGCCGATGGCGGCGGCGTGGGTGAGTTCGCGCAAGACACATGGATTTCCACGCAGCTCAAGGCGCGGATGATTTTCGATGAGCAGGTTCAGTCGATCAATTACAGCGTGGAGACGGTTCGCGGCATCGTTTACCTTCTCGGCGTTGCGCAGAGCCAGGCCGAACTCGACCGCGTCACCGACATCGCCCGCAATCTCAGCTACGTCCGCCGGGTCGTCAGTTATGTCCGGTTGAAAGGCGACCCTTCGCGGCCCCGCGCCTAACTCGAGCGATCCGCGAAAGTTTTGTCGAGAGATGCCAATGAGCCTCGCGGTTGCCGTTCAGATGGATCCGATCGAACGGGTCAATATCGATACCGACAGCACCTTCGCGCTGGCTTTGGAAGCACAGCGGCGCGGCCATGCGCTGTTTCACTATCTACCTTCGCAGATGAGCCTGCGCGAGGGCCGGGTTCGGGCCAAGGCGCGGCCCTTCTCCGTGCGGCGCGAGAAGGACAACCACGTCACCCTCGGCGAATCCAGGATCATCGATCTCGCCGCGATCGATGTCGTCTTGATGCGCCAGGATCCGCCCTTCGACATGGCCTACATCACGGCCACACATCTGCTTGAACAAATCCACCCCCGCACCTTGGTGGTCAACGACCCCGTCCAGGTTCGCAACGCGCCCGAAAAGCTTTTTGTCACCCATTTTCAGGCACTCACGCCGCCCACGCTGATCACCACCGACCGCGCCGAGATTCTCGATTTCCGGGCGGTTCATGGCGACATCGTGGTCAAGCCGCTCTACGGCAATGGCGGCGCAGGCGTCTTCCATGTGACGCCGCAGGACGAAAATCTGAATGCGTTGTTGGAGATGTTCACCCAGCTCTATCGCGAGCCGTTGATCGTGCAGCGTTATCTGCCGGAAATCCGCGATGGCGACAAACGCATCATTCTGATCGACGGCGAAGTCGGCGGCGCCCTCGTGCGTGTTCCCGCAGACGGCGAGGCGCGCGCCAACCTGCATGCCGGGGGCCGGGCGATGAAGGCGACGCTTAATGCGCGGGACCGCGAAATCTGCGCCGCTATCGGACCGGCCTTGCGGGAACGCGGGTTGATTTTTGTAGGGATCGACGTGATCGGCGGCTATCTGACCGAAATCAACGTCACCTCGCCCACCGGCATCCAGGAAATCGACCGTTTCGACGGGGTTTGCCTCGAGGAACGTGTATGGGCCGCGATCGAGTCGCGCCTCAAGGACCGCCGCCCGGACTGAGCCTTAAGGTTGCTTGCGCGGCAGCCCGGCGAACGCGACAACCACCTCGGCGATGACGCCGTCCCAATCACCCGGTCGCGGCTGGCGGAAAAGGCGCATCGTCGGGTACCAAGGACTGTCGGCTCGGCGCAGGAACCACCGCCAATCCGCGGCATGGGTAAGCAACGTCCACACCGGCCGGCCCAAGGCACCGGCAAGATGTGCGACCGCGGTATCGACGCTGACGACAAGATCGAGACCCGCGACAATAGCGGCGGTATCGGCGAAGTCGTGAATTTCGCCGCTCATGTCGAAGATCGCCGCGCCGGATGGCAACGTCGCGAGATCGTTCGCGCTGGCCCCAAGCTGAAGGCTGTAGAAGGCCACGTCCGACTGCCGCAGGAGTGGCAGAAGTTTCACAATGGGCAGGGACCGCAGCCGACCGGGCCGATTGCGGGGATTGCCGGCCCAGACTAGACCGACATGGAGTTTGGCTCCGCCACGCCGCCAATTCTTCGCCGCCCACTCCCGGGCGGTCGCGGCCGGCGCGTCGAGATAGGGGATGTTCGCCGATAACGTGTCGGGGGCGGCACCAAGAACGTGAGGCAGGCTCATCAGGGGCAGGTGCGCGTCGAAATCGGGCAGGGCGTCGCCTTGGGCGAAGACCCCGCTGATGCCGCCGACCGTGGCGGCAAGCCCGGCGAGGCTCGGCTGACATTCGAGGACAACGCGGGCTCGTTTGGCCGCCTCGGGCACGTAACGGAGGAATTGGAGCGTATCCCCCAGCCCCTGTTCGGCGTGAAGCAGGACGGTGCCACCGTCGAGAGTCCCGCCATCCCAGGACGGCTGGACGAAATCGCGGCG
>CANFCX010000006.1 GCA_947445225.1 Rhodospirillales bacterium | reverse complement strand
GGGCCCTCGCCCGGAGGGGGGCCGCCGATTGGCGGACCTCCGAGCGGGCCCTCGCCCGGAGGGGGGCCTCCGATTGGCGGACCTCCGAGCGGGCCCTCGCCCGGAGGGGGGCCTCCGATTGGCGGACCTCCGAGCGGGCCCTGGCCCGGAGGGGGGCCTCCGGGCGGATCACCGGCGCCGGGCTGCTGCGGCCCACCCGACGCTGGCTGCCCCGGGCCGCCACCCGAAGCACCACCGCCGGCGCCACCAGGGCCGGCCCCGCCCGTCCGAACGATTGCGGGCGGCTGCGCTGGCAACGAATTGATCGCGTTGCCGATGCTGGTCAGTAGCGTTGTCTTGGTTACCTGCACCGGGACGGTGGGGCTGAAAATGAAGCTGCTGACCTGGGTCATCGCATTTTCACTCGTCAGCCTCTGGACGCCGCCGAGGTTGCGAATCTCGACCTGGCCGAGCGGTGGCGGATCCTGACCGAAGACCGGTGGATCGCGCGCCAGCGCGAAGCGGCTTTCAAACCCCTCGCCTCCGGTCTCGCCGAGCACCGTTGAGCCGCGGATACCGATCGTGGCCACCGGCGTCCGCACCGTCATGCCGTCGGGATTGGACTTGGCGACGTCGCCGCTGACCAGCAGAAATGCGCCCTGCAGCATCGACAGCACCATGCTGCCCTTTTGCGTCCCAGGGTCGTAGATCAGCTTGTCGAGCAACATCTTTGCGTTCTCGCCAAGCGAGAACGTGGTGCGGTCGGCAAAGACGATGCCAACCGAAGCACCCGGACGCGTCTCCAGCGAATCGCCTTGGAAGACCGGATCGCCAACCTTGAGATCGACGCGGGCGCCGGTCGGGCGTACGGCGATGATTTGGCCTTGGACTTTTTGCACGCGACCAATGGCGTCGGTCTGCGCCTGGGCGATGAGATCGTTGCCGAAGCCGGCCTGGGCGTATTGGTTTGGAGCCAGCGGGCCGGCCAAGGTCGCCGCCCAGTCACCCCACATGATCGGGCCACCCTCGCTCAACAGCGAAGGCGGCGTCTCGACGGCTAAGAAATCGCGAATCAGAACCTGACGGCCGTCGGCACCCACAAGCAAAAGGTCCGGCCCCTGTCGGACATATTCGGCCTGAAATAAGAAATTTTGACCTGGAACCAGTAGGTTGACGCCTGATTCGGCCGTGATCGTGGTAATTTGGGGACCAGGCCCCGCGGCGGCGGACTCAGTGGTCGCCCCGTCAAGAAAGCTTCCCGATTGTAACGCCACGCGCCAAATCCCCTATCCGGGCAAAGAGCAAAACACCGTCCGCGCCCAACCGGTGCGCTTCTTGTGCCAGCCTCCAACCACCTTATCGCTTCTTATTGTATCCCCGCCATGGCAACCCTAGTGGGCTAACATCGAGGACGTCAAGCCAACCTCGGTCGATGGTTAACTTTTGGCAAAGATTCGTGGTCAGTCGCCCGTCCGGATGCGATCGACAAGCTGGCGCACCGAAGGGATAAAACCGTTCGAATACAATGGATCATCGCGAAAACGAAAGGCATTGTGCCCGGCGAACATGAGTTGGGATTCCAACTCGCCGCCATGGCTGATGTCCTGCAGAGTCTTTTGAATGCAAAATGAGCGCGGATCGGCCTTCTTGCCGGTCGAACCCTGTTCGGTCTGCGCCCAATTGCTGAACAAACACGCCGATAGGCAACCCATGCAGTTGATTTGATCGGTTCGGATCTCGCCCGCCTTCGCCGGCGTCACGAATATCAATGTCGATTCGGGGGTGCGCATGGGTTCGGTGTACCCCTGGGCGACCCACCCTTCCGCATGTGTCTTGTCGGCCGCGGTCAGATAGACGAGGCGGCCACGCGCGCCGACGGCGAAAGGCACGTTGTGTTCACCCACCGGCGTCGTCGAATAGGCCACCTGACGCTCCGATCGCCCGCAGAGTTCCCGCAGGAAGGCATTGTTCACGGCCGACGAATAAAAGCCGGTTGGGCTGAACCGATGGAGCAGGATGTCACCTTCGCGAAGGCCAATCAGTCGCTGTTTCCAGGCATCGGAAATCGGGCTCTCCCGCGTCAACAACGGCCTCGTCCCGAATTGGAAGGCGATGGGACCAAGCTCCGGATTGTCGATCCAGTCTTCCCACTCCCGAAGAAACCAAACGCCGCCGGCCATGATGATGGGAATGTCGCCCAGCCCGAATTCCGCCATCTGCCTGCGCAATTCCAGCACCCGCGGATAGGGCGGCTCCGGGTGGAGGGGGTCTTCGGCGTTTGACAAGCCGTTATGTCCGCCGGCGAGCCAAGGATCTTCGTACACCACGCCGCCCAGCCAATCGCGAAAGCGGTGATAGGCCCGCTTCCACAGGGCTCGGAACGCGCGCGCCGATGAGATGATCGGGTAATAGTGAACACCGTATTGGGCGGCGACCTCGGCGATGCGGTACGGCATCCCCGCGCCGCAGGTGACGCCGTGGATAAGACCACGCGCGCCTTCCAACACGGCGTGGAGAATGCGTTCGGCCCCCGCCATCTCCCAGAGAACGTTCATGTGGACGCGACCGTGCCCGCTGGCGACGTCATAAGCGATGCGCGCCTGGGTGATGGCACCGCGAACCGCATAAGCCAGCAATTCCTCGTGCCTTTCGCGCCGCGTTCGCCCGTAGTAATGAACCGGGATCAGGCGGCCGTCGAGATCGCAGGCATCGGCGTTGACGCCCGAAAACGTGCCGATACCCCCGGCGGCGGCCCAGGCACCGGAACTTTCGCCGTTGGACACGGCAATGCCCTTGCCGCCTTCGACCAGGGGCAGCACTTCGCGTCCGGCGATCAGTAATGGATTAAGTTGCTTCAACTTCCGGCCCCGCAGACGTTTTCAGTCGTGCCGCCGCAGGACGGCCGCCGAGGCCGCTCCAATCGACTCCCAGTAATATGGGGCAAGCCATCGGAAAACCCAACTCCGTTCGTTCAGTTTCCACCCGCCGGGCGCAATCACGGAACCACCTCGTCCTGGGTCAGGCGAACGCACGTACGACATCCGGTACGTCGGTTAAGACCGCATCGACGCCCCAATCGAACAATTCGCGCGCACGTGCGCCGTCGTTGACGGTGTAGACCAGGACCGGATAACGCGAGCCCTTGATCTCCTTGACGTCGGCGCGCGTGAGGCGGCGATGGTCACAATGGATCGCGCTGCAACCGAGTTCCTCGGCTTCTTCCCGCCAACGATGGGAGAGCGCCTGCACGAGGTGGCCCAGCGGGAGAAAGTCGGGCGCCGCCGCATTGGTGGCCATGAGGCTCTCCCGATTGAAGCTGGAAACCAAGGGCAAAGGTTTATCGAGGGGCCAATGGGCCTGTATCGCGACGACCACACGTTCGGCGGTCGCGGCTTCGCGGCCCGGACAGGGCTTAATCTCGATGTTGCACCCCAGGCTCAGGGAATCGCACAGCGCGAAGGCCTCCTCAAGGCTCGGGACCTTCTCGCCGGCAAAACCTCCATCGAACCAACTGCCGGCGTCCAACTGCCGAATCTCGTCATAGCTGGCCGCCGCAACCGGCCCGCTTCCGTTCGTCGTGCGGTCCAGCGTATCGTCGTGCATCAAGATGCAACGGCCATCGGCGGTCAGCTTGACGTCGAATTCCACCCAAGCCGCGCCGAGCCGATGGGCTCGACGCAGTCCGGCCAGGGTGTTATCCGGGGCCGTGGCGGCCGCCCCGCGATGACCGATGATCTTCGGCAGACCGAGCGCTGGGGCGGCCATTTTTGCCCGGTGTCGCGCGGATCGAATTCGAACCGCAATGGACCGAAATCAGTTCGTCGGCCGCGCCTGCGCCGCCTGCTCGCTGAGTTCCTCACCGGTCTGCTGATCGACCAGCCGCATGCTCAACTTTATCTTTCCGCGCTCATCGAATCCGATCAGCTTGACCTTAACGGGATCGCCTACCTTGACGACGTCGGCGACCTTTCCCGGACGGCGGGACGACAACTCGCTGATGTGCACCAAGCCGTCGCGGCTGCCGAGAAAATTCACGAAAGCGCCGAAATCGACCACCTTCACCACCTTGCCGGTGTAGATATGGCCGGGCTCGGGCTCGGCGACGATGCCCTTGATCCAATCGACGGCCGCTTTGCTGGCATCGGCATCGACCGCCGCGACCTTCACGGTGCCGTCATCCTCGATGTCGATCTTGGCGCCGGTGACCTCGCAAATCTCGCGAATGACCTTACCGCCCGTACCGATGACTTCGCGGATCTTGTCCTTGGGAATCGTAATGATCGTGATGCGCGGCGCATTTTCGCTGACCTGACCGCGCGCCGCCGGCAGCGCCCGGTTCATTTCCGAAAGAATATGCGCCCGGCCTTCGCGTGCTTGCGCCAAAGCATCCCGCATCACCGCCTCGGTGATCGAGGTGATTTTCAGATCCATCTGCAACGCGGTGACGCCGCGTTCGGTCCCGGCGACCTTGAAATCCATGTCGCCGAGATGATCCTCGTCGCCAAGGATGTCCGAGAGCACGGCGTATTTATGTTCCCCCTTGATCAGCCCCATGGCGATGCCGGCCACCGGTCGCGGCAGCGCCACACCCGCGTCCATGAGCGACAGCGACGTGCCGCAGACCGTGGCCATCGACGACGACCCGTTCGATTCGGTGATCTCGGAGACGACGCGGAGCGTGTAGGGGAACTGATCCTTGGGCGGGAGAAGCGGGCGAATCGCCCGCCAGGCGAGCTTGCCATGACCAACTTCGCGCCGACCGGGAGCGCCAACCCGTCCGGCCTCACCCACCGAATACGGAGGGAAATTGTAATGAAGGAGGAAATGTTCGCGGTATTCACCCTCGAGCGCGTCGATGATTTGTTCGTCCTCACCGGTGCCGAGCGTCGCCACCACCATGGCCTGGGTTTCGCCGCGCGTGAACAGGGCGCTGCCATGGGCGCGCGGCAGGAACCCGACCTCGCAATTGATCGGCCGGATCGTCCGCGTATCGCGTCCATCGATGCGCCGACCGGTATCGAGAATGGCGCCGCGCACGATGCTTTGTTCCAAATCCTTGAACCAGGCGGAAATCGCTTCCGCGGCGAAGCCTTCCGCAACCATCGCTTCGACGGCGCGTTTCTTCACCTGCCCGATCTTTTCATAACGCGACTGCTTGACCACCTCGGTGTAGGCCTTGCGCAGGTCCGCGGCGGCCAATTCGCGCAGACGCCCCTGCCCTTCGCTGGTCCGCGGATCGGGCGGCGGCACCGGCCATGGCTCGTTCGCGCAAGCTTCCGCCAGTTGAATGATCGCGTCGAACACCGGCTTACACTGACGATGACCGAAAGTGACGGCGCCAAGCATGATCTCTTCGGACAATTCCTTGGCTTCGGACTCCACCATCAGAACGCCGTCGGCGGTCCCCGCCACGACCAGATCGAGTTCCGAATTGGCCATTTCGTCGATTTGCGGATTGAGCACGTACTGCCCGCCGATATAACCCACGCGAGCGGCCGCGATCGGGCCCTGAAAGGGAATTCCGGAGATCGTCAGCGCGGCGGAAGCGCCGACCATCGCCACGATATCGGGATCGTTTTCCATGTCGTGGCTGAGAACGGTGCAAATCACCTGAGTCTCGTTGCGATAGCCCGAGACGAAAAGCGGACGGATCGGGCGATCGATCAGCCGCGATACCAGTGTTTCCTTTTCGCTCGGACGGCCTTCGCGCTTGAAAAACCCGCCAGGAATCTTGCCGGCCGCGAAAGTCTTTTCCTGATAGTGGACGGTCAGCGGAAAGAAATCGATGCCAAGCTTCGGCGTCTTCTGTCCGACGACGGTGCACAACACGACTGTTTCGCCGTAGCTCGCGAGAACCGCGCCATCGGCTTGACGCGCTATGCGCCCGGTTTCGAGGACCAGCTTGCGGCCGGCCCACATAATTTCCCGTTTATGAACGGTGAACATGACTTTTCTTCCTTCCCCATGCGTGAGTCCGCCGTCCCGTATGGATCGACGGAGAGTCGTTGTGACAAAGCGCGCCGCCGCCTTGGTTGCGGGCAAGCGCGCCAGAAATACGGCAAGAACGTCGCGTCATCCGCCGCCGCCAAACCAAGCGGCGACGGGCGATGCCTGACCGGCCCAAGGTCCGGAAGGCAGGCCGAGAAAGCGGCGACGCTGCAAGCTAGCGCCGCAAACCCAGACGTTTGATGAGATTCTCGTAACGGGTGGCGTCGGAGCGCTTGAGATATTCCAGCAAACGCCTGCGCTGACCGACCATCATCAGAAGCCCACGACGAGAATGAAAGTCCTTCTTGTGAAGGCCGAGATGATCGGTGAGGTTTCGAATGCGCTCGGTGAGGATCGCCACCTGAACGTCGGGCGAGCCCGTATCGCCGGTCTTGACGGCGTACTCTTGAACCAATTCCTGCTTACGAGCAGCGGTAATCGACATCGGCAAACTCCAGGGAATTCAAAGGTTGAGAACGCGGATTGGCCGTAGGCTGTCACCATCGATTCGGGCCAAGGCGATTAGGCGGCCCTCGGCGGTTGCACATACGACCTGTCCTTGGCCATAGGCACCGCCGCCGGTGACGCCGGGAGCCAAGCCCGGCATCCGCACCGACTGACCACTTGTCAGTCGGCCAGCTTGAGCCAAGTCGACGGCCAACGCCGGGATGTCGTCCAGCGCGGTCGTCAACGGCCTCAACTGTGCGAAAGCGGCAGCACTATGCCCCAAGGCCTCCAACTCCGCCAGCGGAATCGCCTGGTCTTCGGTGAACTTACCCACCGCGAGACGCCGCAAGGCCTCAACGTAACCGACCCCGCCCAGACGCCGGGCGATGTCGCGCGCCAGGCTTCGCATATAGGTGCCCGAACCACAGGCCACCTCAAAGACGGAGCGCTCCGGGTCCGGCCGATCGACGAGATCGATCCGATCGATCCTCACCGTCCGCGAACGAAGTTCGACCGGCTCCGCGGCGCGCGCCAATGCGTAGGCCCGTTTGCCGCCAAGTTTGATCGCCGAATAGGTTGGCGGCACCTGGGCGATATCCCCGGTGAATTCGCCGAGTATTGCCGCGATGGCGGCCGTTTCCGGTCTTACCGAACTCTCAGCGACAACTTCGCCTTCGGCGTCGTCCGTGGTTCGCTCTTCACCCCAGCGCAGCGTGAAGCGGTATTGCTTCGTGCCGTCCATTGCATAGGACATGGTTTTGGTTGCCTCACCCAAGGCGATGGGCAAGACCCCGGTTGCCAACGGATCGAGTGTCCCGCCATGGCCTGCTTTGGCCGCATCGAACAGCCGCTTTACCCGGGCGACGGCCGCGGCGGAAGAGATCCCGGCCGGCTTGTCGATGATCACCCAACCATTGACGGCGCGACCGCGCCGTTTAGCCATCGTCGCTTTCTTTCTCGGACGGCGTCGCGACGTGTTCGCGCAGCAGGTTATCGACGCGGCTGGCCTGATCGAATGAGGAGTCGATGCTGAAAATCAGGGTTGGGGCGAGGCGGAGTTGGACCGCGCGCGCCATCAAGGTCCGAAGATAGGGCGCCGCCCTCTTCAACCCCGACAGGATAACGTCGGTATTTTCTCCACCCAGCGGCAGCACGAACACGCGCGCCTCGCGCAAATCGGGGCTCATGCGTACTTCGGTGACCGTAATCGAGCAGTCGCGAAGATTGGGGTCGCGCATCTCACCCCGCACGAGAATCGAGGAGAGCGCGTGACGCAGCTCTTCGCCGACGCGAAGCCGGCGGGGGCTGGCGCCTTGCGGTGAATGGCCGGAGTGGTGGCGTCTGGTCATGGTGTCAGGGCCAATCGGAGCGGCAAGGAAAAAACCGACGCCGGGCGAGATGTCGCCGACCGGGACCGCAGCCCTCAGAGGGTCCGGCTGACTTCCTCCATCTCGAAGCACTCGATGACATCGCCGACCTGGATGTCGTGATAGTTCTCGAACGCCATGCCGCATTCGTAGCCGGATTGCACGTCGCGCACTTCGTCCTTGAATCGGCGAAGCGTGCGCAGCGAACCCTCGTGGATCACCACGTCGCCACGCAGCAGGCGAACCTTTGCCCCGCGCTTGACCACGCCTTCGGTGACGCGGCAACCGGCAACCTTGCCGATCTTGCTGATCGAAAACACTTCGCGAATTTCGGCCAGCCCCAGCGCCTTTTCCTGAATTGTCGGCGTGAGCATTCCCGACAGCGCGGCTTTCACGTCGTCGACGATGTTGTAGATGATGGAGTAGTACCGGATTTCGACGCCGTCGCGCCGGGCGAATTCGCGGGCCTGTGGGTTGGCGCGAACATTGAAGCCGACGATCAGCGCGTTGGAGGCCTTGGCCAAGGCGAGATCACCTTCGTTGATCCCGCCGACGCCTGAATGGATGACGCGCACCGCGACTTCGGAGTTCGTCAGTTTTTCGAGCGCCCCGCGAATGGCGTCGATGGAGCCCTGAACGTCGGTCTTGACGACCACGGCCAACTCCTTGGCTTCGCCCGCCGCGATCTTCGAAAACATTTGTTCAAGTGTGCCGCGACTGCCGATGGCGACCCGCGCTTCGCGCGAACGACGCTGGCGGAAAAGCGTGACCTCGCGAGCGCGGCTTTCGCCGTCGACGACGGTAAAATCGTCTCCCGCCGAGGGCGTGCCGTTCAATCCCAGGACTTCCACGGGCATCGATGGGCCGGCGTCGTCGATTTTGCGGCCCTTGTCGTCATAAATCGCCCGCACCCGGCCCCATTCGCTGCCCGCCACGAAGATATCGCCGGTCCTCAGCGTGCCGCGTTGAATCAAAACCGTGGCGACGGAGCCGCGACCGCGTTCGAGTTTGGCTTCGATGACGACACCTTCCGCCGGCCGGCTCGGATTGGCCTTGAGATCGAGCAACTCGGCCTGCAACAAGATCGCTTCTTCGAGCTTCTCGAGATTGGTGCCCTTCGTCGCCGACACCTCGACCGCGAGCGTATCGCCGCCCATCTCTTCGGTGGCGATGCTGTGCTGGAGGAGATCGCGCCGCACGCGGTCCGCATTGGCGTCCGATTTGTCGATCTTGTTGATGGCGACGATGATCGGCACATTCGCCGCTTTGGCGTGGTTGATGGCCTCGATCGTCTGCGGCTGGATTCCGTCATCGGCGGCAACCACCAAGACCACGATGTCGGTGGCCTTGGCACCCCGGGCCCGCATGGCCGTGAAGGCTTCGTGGCCCGGTGTATCGAGGAAAGTGATGTGCCGTCCGGAACGCAGCTCCACGCGATAGGCACCGATGTGCTGCGTGATGCCGCCTGCTTCGTGTTTGGCGACGTCGGTCGTGCGCAAGGCATCGAGCAGCGATGTCTTGCCGTGATCGACATGGCCCATGACCGTAACCACGGGCGCGCGCGGCTTAAGGACCTCACCTTCATCGGCAATGCCCTTGAGCCCGATTTCGACATCGGCTTCGGTGACGCGGCGCAAGCGGTGGCCGAATTCGGTAACGACTAGCTCCGCCGTATCGGCGTCGATGACCTGGTTGATGGTCGCCATGACGCCCATCTTCATCAACGCCTTGATGACGTCGACGCCGCGCTCGGCCATGCGATTGGCGAGGTCTTGAACGGCAATGGCTTCCGGGACGACGACATCGCGGACGATTTTGAGCGGCGCGGTCTCGGCCTTGAGCTGGCGGAGCCTTTCTTTTTCCCGCGCGCGGCGGAAAGCCGCCACGCTGCGCGTACGTTCACCGCGATCCTCATCGAGCGCCTGCACGACGGTGATCTTGCCCGGCCGACGTTTGGCGTCGGGCCGGCGCGGCGCGGCCACGGGCGGACGCCGGGTCAGCGCCGTCGTGCGGCGGCGGTTATTTTCCAACTCGTCTTCTTCGGCGGTTGCGGCCTGCGGCTTGCCGCCGGCCGATTCACCCTTGATCCGGCGTTTTTCGGCCTCGGCCTCCGCCAATTTTCGGGTTTCTTCCTCGGCCTTGCGGCGCGATTCTTCCTCGGCCTTGCGGCGCGCTTCCTCTTCGGTCTTGCGCCGCGCCTCGTCTTCCACCTTGCGCCGCGCCTGATCTTCGGCGCGCCTCAGCTCTTCTTCCTCCATGCGGCGGAGTTGTTCGACGTCGACACGGCGGGTTTCGAGGTCCTGAAGCCGCGCCCCTTTGAGCGCGCGGGCCCGGGCGGCCCGTTCCTCGTCGGTCAGCGTCCGCAGAACCGCGGCCTTGGGCGCCTCCTCGGCTTGGACTGTGGCGACGGCAACCTCGAGCGCACGGTCCGGCGGCGCGGCTTCGATGGCGGGAACCTTGGCATCCGCGGGTTTGCCCACCGCGGATGCGACCGCTCGCTTGCGCTTCACCTCGACGGTGACGGTCTTGGACCGGCCATGCGGAAAGCTCTGCCTGACTTGGCTGGTTTCGGTGCCCTTTGCCAACTCCAAGCGACCCGGACGGGCCAACTTCAGTTGCCGCTTCTGATCCTGCTCGTTCGTATCCATCAGCTCGATCCGTCGCCCTTCCGCCGCCTTGATTCATCGCCGTCCCGATCGTCTTCCGGGTCGACGTCGCGATCAACCGTCCCGTCCGCTCCAGCACCGGACCGAAACCCCGCCAATCGGCCGGTCTCGATCAGAAACTGATCGGCCAGCCGCCCTCGCGCGAGGGCGGCATGCACGACCGCGCCGCGCCCGAAAGCGCCGCCAATTTCGGCGGAGTCGAGCATTTCGACCAATGGCGCCTCCGGCGCCAAAGATCGCAGCTTCATCCGCCCGTTGGCCGCGCCATCGCGGGCAGCCACTAGCACCGCGGCCCGTCCCGATTCCAACCACGCCTTAACCGTGTCGAAGCCGACCTTCGCCTGCCCCGCACGGCGCGCCAAACCAAGGCAATCGGTGCAGCGTCGCACCAACAGCGATTCGACCCGATCGGCGAGGTCTGCTGGTATTGTCGGCTTCGAACCGACCGCAGCCATCGCCGCCCGAATCAACGCGCCCTGAGTTCGCGGCGCCGCCACTATATCCCGGCGGGCCACCAACCACAAACCGCGCCCCGGTAAACGCCCCGCGACATCGGCCACGATGACGCCATCCGGGGCCACGACAAAGCGCACCAGGGCTGATTTCGGCAGGACTCGACCGGTCGCCACACATCGACGGAACGAGGGATCGACAGGCACGTCCGCGGCATCGGGTGCATCGCGATCGCCCGCGTCCGAGGAGTCCGGTGCTCCCGATAAGGCGGCCTGGTTCAATTCCCGATCAATCGCCGCCGCGGGTTTCTTGATCCGCCGCTTCGGCGCCTTCGGCGCCCGCCTCGAACCAATGCGCGCGCGCGGCCATGATGATGGCGTTGGCCTCATCCTCGCTCAGCTTGGCGTCGACAAGGATTTCGCGGAGCTCGTCGCTCGCCAAGTCGCCCAGATCGTCGAGCGTCTTCACGCCTTTTTCGCCAAGGGCCACCAACATCGTTGGGCTCAGGCCCTCCAGAGCGGCGATCTCGTCGGCGACACCCAATTCGCGGCGCCGGTCGGTCAGCGACTTGTCGCGTTCTTCCAGCCAAGCGCGCGCACGCTGCTGGAGCTCGGAGGCGATCGATTCATCGAAGCCTTCGATGACGGCCAATTCTTCGGTCGGGACGAAGGCCACGTCCTCGAGCGTCGAAAATCCTTCGGTGACGAGGAGGTGCGCGATGACGTCGTCAACATCCAGGGCGTCGATGAATTGCTGCGAACGAGATTTGAATTCCTCGGTTCGCCGCTCCGATTCCTCGGCCTCGGTCAGGATGTCGATGGTCCAGCCCGTCAACATCGACGCGAGCCTGACATTCTGGCCGCGGCGGCCGATCGCGAGGCTGAGCTGGTCGTCGGGTACGATCACATCGATGCGGTGCGCGTCTTCGTCGAGGACAACTTTCGCCACTTCTGCCGGCGCCAGGGCGTTGACGACGAATGTGGCGGTATCAACGGACCAGGGAATGATGTCGATCTTTTCACCCTGGAGTTCGGCGACAACCGCCTGAACACGGCTGCCGCGCATGCCCACGCATGCGCCGACCGGATCGATGCCGGAATCATTGGAGATCACCGCGATCTTGGCGCGGCTGCCCGGATCGCGCGCAACGGCCTTGATCTCGATAATTCCGTCGTAAATCTCCGGCACTTCCTGCGCGAACAACTTGGCCAGGAATTGCGGATGGGTACGCGATAGAAAAATCTGCGGACCGCGCGCTTCCTGGCGGACATCGTAAATATAGGCGCGGACGCGATCGCCGGGCTTGAAGCTTTCGCGCGGGACACATTCATCACGGCGCAATATTGCCTCGGCTCGGCCAAGATCCACGGTGACATTGCCGAATTCGACACGCTTGACCAAACCGTTGACGATTTCGCCGATGCGATCCTTGTATTCGCGAAACTGCCTCTGACGTTCGGCGTCGCGCACGCGTTGAACGATGACCTGCTTGGCGGTCTGGGCGGCGATGCGGCCGAAATCGATGGGGGGCAGTTCATCGGTGATGAAATCGCCGATCTTGGCGTCGGGATTACGCGCCGAGGCCTCGGCCAGCGAAATCTGCACCGCATCCCCTTCCACCGGGTCGGCGACCAGGCGATAGCGGGCAAGGTTGATCTCACCGGTCTGCCGGTCGATATGGGCGCGAATGTCGCGTTCATGCCCGTATTTGGCGCGGCCGGCCTTCTGGATGGCCATTTCCATGGCTTCAAGGACCTCTTCGCGGTCGATACCTTTCTCACGCGCGACGGTATCGGCGACTTGAAGCATTTCGACGCGATGTTGAGTTCCCACCTTGTCCATCTTTCACGACTCCGGCCCGCGCCGATGCGGCGGGGACCACTGATTACACCAACTAGCCGGGACGACGTCCTTTTTCGGCTGCCGCGATCAAATCATCCGTCAACATGAGCTTCGCCCGCTTGATGTCGGCGAAGTTGAGTTCCACATCCTTGTCGTCCTGCCGCACGCGAACGAGTCCGTCGGCGATCCCCAACAATCTTCCCGAAAACCGCCGCCGGCCGTCGACGGGTTCAACGGTCTCAATTCGCGCGAAAAAACCGCTGAACCGAGCGAAATCCTGCGGCCGTACGAGTGGCCGGTCGATACCGGGCGAGCTGACCTCGAGTATGTAGGGCCCGGCCAAAGGGTCCTCGCCATCGAGTCCGGCCGACAGAGCGCGGCTGATTGCTGCACAATCTTCCACCGTCATGGCCAAACCGTCGAGACGTTCGGCCATCACCTGCAGGGTCGGATGGCGTCCGCCGGACACCGATACGCGGACGAGATCGAAACCCATCGATTGCAGGGTCGGCGCTACCAGCCGCTCGATCTTTTCCGTCGATTCCGCCACGCCAAAATTCTCCTCGCTCCGCATTCCTCCGCCACGTTAGGGATACACGAACAAAAAAGGCGGGCCTTTTGCCCACCCTTAAACCAATCCATCGCGGTGACAGATCAACGGGATTATGCGGAAAATATAGTCACTCCCACGCGGACTGCAAGGGCTTTCGCCGCTCTAGGGACGGCCGACACCCTGGCGCGCGACACGCTCGAAGGTCAGAAATGTGCACGATTTACCCTCGGCGAGGGCCTTGGCTTCATATCGCGTTTCGGGCCAGTCAGCCGGCCGTTGCCGCCAATCCGTGGGTGAACGCGCGCGCCAGGCAAAGGCCGGGTGGCGAATGAGATGCCACAACATCCACTGCACATATCCGGGGTGATCGGTGGCCAGCCGCAGTTCGGCGCCATCGACCAGGATGCGGGCCAAGGCATCGAGCGTCTGTGGCCCGACGATGCGCCTTCTGTGGTGGCGCAGCTTCGGCCAAGGGTCGGGGAACAGAATAAAGGCGCGCGCGATGCTCACATCCTCGATCGCCGCCAGAAGCAGGCGCACATCGTCGGGAAAGATGCGGATATTCGTCAGCGGCCTTTCGTCAATGCTGGCCAGCAGCGTGGCCACGCCGTTAACGAATGGTTCGGCCCCGATCAACCCGACCTGCGGATTGGCCTCCGCCTGGGCCGCGATGTGTTCACCGCCGCCAAAGCCAATTTCGAGCCATACGTCCGAAATCGGGGGAGCAAACAACGACCTGGGATCTATCCGCGCGGAACCCGCGGGAACGACGACCCTTAGATTCGGCAGCAGCGTATCCCATAGCTGCGCCCGATGGGGGCGAAGGCGGCGACCCTGGCGGCGGCCATAAAAGACCGGACGCGCGGGCGGCGACGCATCAAGCGCAGGCGGATTTGAGCGATCCGACGAGATCGAGACGCTCCCATGAAAAACCGCCATCCTTGTCCGGCGCGCGGCCGAAATGGCCGTAAGCGGCGGTCCGGGCATAAATCGGCCGGTTTAATCCAAGATGTTCGCGGATGCCGCGCGGCGACAGATCCACGAGGTCCTGAAGAACCTTGGACAAATGGCTCTCATCGACCTGGCTGGTGCCTTGGGTGTCGACATAGACGGACAGAGGACGCGAAACGCCGATGGCATAAGCGAGCTGGATGAGGCAGCGCCGCGCCAGACCCGAAGCGACGACGTTCTTGGCAAGGTATCGCGCCGCATAAGCGGCGGAGCGATCGACCTTCGTCGGATCCTTGCCCGAAAACGCGCCGCCGCCATGCGGGGCCGCGCCGCCATAGGTGTCGACGATGATCTTGCGCCCGGTCAGCCCGCAATCTCCGTCCGGACCACCAATGACGAATCGGCCGGTGGGGTTGACGTAGAATTGTTCCTCTTTGCACATCCAGCCTTCGGGCAGCACTTTTTTCACATAGGGCCGCACGATCTCGCGGACCTCGTCCTGACCGATTTTTTCGCTGTGCTGGGTGGATACGACGATCGCCGTCGAGTTTACCGGGCGGCCGTTGACATAGTGCAGCGTCACCTGGCTCTTCGCATCCGGACCCAGAAGCGGCTCGCGGCCGGCGTGGCGGGCTTCCGACAACGCGCGCAAGATGTCGTGCGCGTATTGGATGGGAGCAGGCATCAACTCCGGCGTTTCATCGCAGGCGAAACCGAACATGATTCCCTGATCGCCGGCGCCTTCGTCCTTGTTGCCCTTGGCATCAACGCCCTGTGCGATGTCCGGCGATTGGGAATGGAGGTAGTTCTCGACCTCTAGCTTTTGCCAATCGAACCCCACCTGGTCGTATCCGATCTCGCGCACCGCGGACCGGACAACCTGTTCGAGACGCGTCTTGTCGACGTGACCCGCGCGGTCGACCAGGGGTTGCGGCCCCCTGACTTCACCGGCGATGACAACACGGTTCGTGGTCGCAAGGGTTTCGCATGCAACGCGCGACATCGGGTCGGCGGCCAGAAACAGATCGACGATCGAGTCCGAAATGCGGTCGCAGATCTTATCCGGATGCCCCTCGGACACCGATTCGCTGGTGAATACGAAATCGCCTTTCGGCACTGTCATCTCCCCCGGGCGCTGCGGTTGATCAGGCGGCGCGCGATACCGCGCAGCGGGGCTCTTGTTACCAGCTTTCGCGGGTGCGTCAAGCCGAATGCTCCGCGCGCCCAAAGGCCGGTGCGCGGAGCCGGAATTTAGGCGGCGGGTGGGTTAGGCGCGCTTCTTGACGGGCTGCGCGCTGACGCTGGCCACGGCCTTGACCATCTCGAAGACGCGCTTGCGAACCTTGGGCTCGACGATACGGTAATAGGCGCGGACCAGTTCCAGCGTTTCCCGCCGGGTCATTGGATCCGTCTCGTGGGCCTCGCCGTTGCCGTTGGCGGCGGCATGGCCTTTACCGCGAGAGGTGGCCTCGTCCGGCATGTCCTCGAAGAAATAGGACACCGCCACGTCCAGAACGCGGCTGAGTTCATACAAGCGGCTGGCGCCAACACGGTTGGCCCCCCGCTCGTATTTTTGGACTTGCTGAAAGGTAAGGCCGATAGCCTGGCCCAATCTCTCCTGGCTCATCCCCAGCAAGGTGCGCCGCAGGCGCACCCGGCTCCCGACATACACATCGATCGGATTGGGTCGTCCATTGAGGGCACGACCGCCGCGTCCGCGACGGGTGCGAAGCGTGGCTGCATTCATGAACACACGTCCAACCATTTGATGAAAGAGGGACATCCTCTAAACTCTTTGGTTGTAGAGGGTCAATATCAACTTAAGTTCAGCAACTTGCAACCTGGCGGGGTTGGGCGCCAGGGATGGTATCCATCAATTCCTGGGCCTATGCGCGGCCCACGCCGCGACGAGCGCCATCACGACAATTAGAATGCCAGCCACCCAATTCCCGTATAACGCGAACATCGTCACGCCCTCGATGGACGTTGGCAGGGCGGAATCGATGATGCCTTCGCGACCTAGGCCGAGGCTTGAGACGACACGGCCATAAGGGTCGATGACCGCGGAAATACCCGTATTGGCTGCGCGAACAAGCGGCAGCCCCTCTTCAATCGCGCGCATTCGCGCACTCGCGAGATGTTGGTACGGGCCGCTCGAGTTCCCGAACCAGGCATCGTTCGTCAGATTGAGCAACCACATCGGCCGCCGATCGGGGTTTACGACTTGGCCGGGAAAAATGACCTCGTAACAAATGAGAGGACCGACGGCCGGCAACCCGGGCAGGTCGAGTGTCACCACGCCCGGACCGGTGGAGAAATCAAGCGAACCGGGAATGAATTCGAACCCGGCCAGATACTCGCGGAAGGGCATGTATTCCCCGAAGGGGACAAGATGAAACTTGTCATAGGTGCCCACGATGCTACCCGCAGCGTCGAGCGCCTGAAGGCTATTCCAGGCGCGTCGAACGCGGCCGCCTTCGAACTCGGCCCGAATCACGCCGATAAGGGCAAGACCGCCGGGCGGAACCACGGCGCCGATGGCGGCGCGGCGCACCGGATCGCCGGTCAGCAGGATTGGTGCCGCGGTCTCCGGCCAAATGACATGCGTGACGGGAGGATCGGCGGGCAGCGCCGACAGCCGCAGGTAGCGCAGAAAGCTTGCTTCCGCCTGTTCGGGCCGCCATTTCAACGCCTGTTCGATGTTGCCCTGGACGATGCGTAGGTGGATGCCGGGGACGGAGGAGTCCTCCACACCGGCAATCCGTATCCAGCCGCCGACATACACCGTCGCCAACACAAGCGCGGCAAGAAGTGTGGGGCGGCGGCGCGACCATGGCCGCGCGCCGGCGGAGGCAACCAGGGTTGCCGGCGCGGCGCCGACGGCGACCGTGACCAGGCTCAAGCCGTAGGCCCCGAACAGGGCGGCGGACTGCGCCACTTCTGTCGATTCGATCCATACGCTGGACATCGGATTCCAGGGAAACCCGGTCAGGATCGTGCCCCGGAGCCATTCCATCGCCGCCCAGGACGCGGCCAAGGCGGCCACGAGTGCTTCACCCCGCTTGCCCAGGGACCGGGCGAGCACGGCGGTGATCGCGGTGAAGATCGCGAGCCCCGCGGAGAGGCCACCGACGGCAAACGGCACCAGCCATCCGAAACGCTCGGCGTCGACCAGCAAGGCGTGCGCAATCCAATAGAGCCCGCTCGCGAACTGGCCGACGCCGAACCACCAGCCCAGCGCGAAGGCGGCACGCGCGGAGGGGCTTGCCTCGATCAACCAGACGAGGACGACGAATGCCACCAACAGGAAGGGCAGCAGATGAAGCGGCGGTAATGCCAGAGTTGACGCGACACCGGCACCGCAGGCCAACGCGGCCCGCCGCCAACCCGCGACCTCACGCACGAACGCGGCTGCGCGATTCAGCGATGCGGCCGGGTTCGCCGAACGCACAGGCGCTTCACGCGACGCGGATCGGCGTCGAGCACTTCAAATTCGATTCCGGCGGGATGGCCGATGACTTCGCCGCGGCTGGGTACTCGGCCGGCCAAGGCGACAACCATGCCGCCAACCGTGTCGAACTCACCCTCGCGTTCTTCCGCGGTCAGGATCGGCCCTAGTTTCTCCTCGAACTCCTCGATGGTTGCGCGGGCATCGGCCACGATGCTGCCATCGGGCTGCGTCACGAGCCGCGGGCCCTCGGCGACATCGTGTTCGTCCTCGATATCGCCCACGATTTCTTCGACGAGATCCTCGATCGTGACCAGCCCGTCGATGCCACCATATTCGTCGACGACCAAAGCCATGTGAATGCGCGTGGCCCGCATTTCGAGCAACAGATCGCGCACGCGCATCGATGGCGCGGCGAACAAGACCTTGCGCACGATGTCGGCGAGCTTGAAACGCGGTTCGTCGCCCCAAAACCGCAGCACGTCCTTGATGTGGACCATGCCGACGACCTCGTCGAGCGTGCCCCTGTACACCGGAAAGCGCGAATGCGCCTCGCGCCGAATAAGTTGCAGCAATTCGGGCAGCAGGGTGTTGATCTCCACCGCGACGATATCGGCGCGCGGCACCATGATGTCCGCCGCGCTGAGGCCGACCAGCTTGAGAATGTTACCGAGGAGAGCCTTTTCGTCGGCGCTGATCGGTATCCGCGCCTCTTCACGCTTTTCGATCAGTTCTTCCAGCGTCTCGCGCGGGGAAGCCTCCGGCTGTCGCGGTCGCCGCGATGGACGCAGCCACTCGAACACGCGCCAACTGCCGGCTTGTTCTTCGCCACCGGCGGCCTCCGGTTGAGTCGTGGGGGTCTCCGCCATCGCCCGGATCACGCCGCCGCCGCATAGGGATTGGCGACGCCGAGCCCGGCGAGGATGGTCACCTCAAGGCGCTCCATCGCCGCCGCCGCGCGCGCCTTCACGTGATCGTGGCCGAAAAGGTGAAGCACGCCATGGACGACCAAATGAGCAAGATGATCCGACATCGTTTTGCCCTGGGCGGCGGCCTCGCGCGCCGTCGTGCCCAGAGCCACGACAACGTCGCCAAGAGCCGTGGGTTCCGCGGCGTCTCCACCGGGGTGGGGCTGGCCGGCGGGAAAGGACAAGACATTGGTCGGGCGATCCTGGCCACGCCAAGTGCGGTTCAGGTCGCGCACAAAGCCGTCGTCGGCAAGGACGATGCATAGCTCAACGGCATCCAGGGGATCGATGGCCCGCAACGCGGCGGCGGCGAACCGCCGGCACTTCACGGCGGGCGCCGGCAAGGCCTGCTTCCAGGCGCCATCCAAGACTCGGACGGCGATGCGATTCCGTCGAATTAGTAGGCGCCGATTGTCGCCCTTCATGGTGACGGGCGTCCTGGTTTTCTCCGCTGCTGCGCCTGATTCTGGTAGGCGCGGACGATGCGGGTCACCAAGGGATGGCGCATGATGTCCACATCGGTGAAGTGGATGAAGGCCGCCCCCTGAAGTCCGTCGAGAGCGCCCAAGGCGTCGCGCAAACCCGAATCGACGCCCTCGGGAAGGTCGATCTGACTGGGATCGCCGGTCACCACCATGCGGGAATGTTCTCCCAGCCTCGTCAAGAACATCTTCATCTGAACGGGCGTCGTGTTCTGCGCCTCATCCAGGATGACAAAGGAATTAGCCAGCGTTCGGCCGCGCATGAAGGCGAGCGGCGCGACCTCGATCTCGCCGAGCGCGAGCCGCTTCAACACCTGATCGCCGGGCAACATGTCATGAAGCGCGTCGTAAAGCGGGCGCAGATAGGGATCGACCTTCTCCCTGAGATCGCCCGGAAGAAAACCCAGTCTTTCGCCAGCCTCCACCGCCGGGCGCGACAAGATGATGCGATCGACTTGACCCGACAGCAGCATGGTCACGGCCTGAGCCACCGCGAGGTAGGTCTTGCCGGTCCCGGCCGGCCCGAGCGCAAAGACCAATTCATAGTCGCGGAGCGCCCGCGCGTAGGCCAGTTGATTGGCCGATCGCGGAACGATGTTGCGCTTCTTGGTGCGGAAAGCCACGTCGTCGCCCGCCGCTTCGCTGGCACCATCGCCCGGCAGGGACGTCGCCAGTCGTATGGCGGCTTCGACCTCGCCCAGATCGACGGGTTGGCCGTGTTTCAGGCGATCGTAAAGCGCGCCAAGCGCCGTTTTGGCGGCGGCGCTCGCATGCTGAGGGCCTGAGATCGCCAATCGGTTGCCGCGCGAGCGGAGGCTGACTCCGAGCCGCTGCTCGATCCGCGCGAGATGCCGATCGTGTTCACCGTAGAGCGACGCCAGCAATGTGTTGTCGTCGAATTGCAGGTGAATCGGGGCGGCGTCCGGGCTGTCCGATCCGGAGCGGCGAGAAAGCGTCGTCACGCGGCTGGGCTCGCCAGACCAAGTTCGGCGCGGCCGGCCGCCACAGCCGATGGATGGCGAAGCCTGCCCGACAGGCTGCTGTGCGTCGCGGCCTCGATACGCACGCGCTCGACTTTGCCGATATACGCTGGCGGCCCCTCGACATGCACACCCTGCAAATAAGGCGAGCGTCCCGACAATTGGCCAGGAAGGCGACCCGGTCTTTCGAAAAGCACATCAAGCTCCCGGTCCACGGTGGCGTTGTTGAAATCGGTCCTTTGATCGGCCAGCAGCGCTTGCAAGCGCGCAAGGCGTTCGTCCTTCACCTCGTCGGCGACACCTTCATTGCTTTCGGCCGCCGGTGTCCCGGGCCTCGCGCTGTATTTGAATGAAAAGGCCTGGGCGTAGCGGACTTCGCGCACCAGGCCGAGGGTGTCCGCGAAATCGGCCTCGGTTTCACCGGGGTAGCCAACGATGAAATCCGACGACAAAGCGATGTCCGGCCGCGCGGCACGCAGGCGTTCGACGACGCGCAGATAGTCCGCGACCCCATGGCGGCGGTTCATGGCGGCGAGAATGCGATCCGATCCCGATTGGGCGGGAAGATGCAAAAAGGGCATGAGTTTGGGTTCCTCCGCATGCGCCTCGATGAGTTCGTCGTTCATGTCGCGCGGGTGCGATGTCGTGTAGCGGAGCCGCTCCAGCCCCTCGATCGCCGCCAAGCGGCGGATCAGGCGGCCGAGTGTCATATCGCCATCGCCCGGTGCCGGCGCGCGATAGGCATTGACGTTTTGACCAAGCAGCGTGATTTCCTTGGCGCCGGCATGCACCAACCGGCGGGCCTCGCTTTCAACGTCCGCGGCGGGGCGCGAGTATTCGGCGCCGCGCGTATAGGGAACCACGCAGAAAGTGCAGAATTTGTCGCAGCCTTCCTGAACCGTGAGATAGGCGGCAACGCCACGCGGCGCCGATTCCTCGGGTAGCCGGTCGAACTTGGCTTCGAGCGGGAACTCCGTGTCGGCGATCGTTCCACCATGCGGCAAGCTCAATGCCCGCACGACCATTTCGGGCAATCGATGATAGGTCTGCGGCCCGATCAGGAGGTCGACGTAGGGCGCACGCCGAACGATTTCATTGCCCTCGGCCTGGGCGACGCACCCGGCGACCGCGATCAAGACGCGGCGACCGCTCAGTTGCCCCGCGACCTTGACTTCGCGAATCCTCCCGAGCTCGGAAAAGACCTTCTCCGCCGCCTTCTCGCGAATGTGGCAGGTATTCAGAATGATGAGATCCGCGTCGCCGATCCGATCGACCTGACGATAGCCCAGTGGGGCCATGACATCCGCCATGCGAGCGGAGTCATACTCATTCATCTGGCAGCCATAGGTCTTGATGAAGAGACTTTTCGCCAAGCTTACCCTTCGGTCCGACGCCGGAGATCTGCCGGCGGACGGCCGGTTCAATCGTCGATTGTTATCGAGCCCAGCGGCAAACACTACCACTCGGCCCCTTGCTGTCAAGGTTGCGGGGGCGGCGCCAAAACCGGCCCAGGCACCGCGTCGCGGCCGGAAAGGGCGAGCGCCAAACCGTCGGCGATCACTTGGTGACAATGCTCGGCCAGTGTCTTGCGCGAGCCAAACGCGTCGATGGTAACGGTCGGGTGGAAGGCGACGCTAATGGTCAGCCGACCCAACCCGAGAAGGCGCATCAAATGCGCGGCAAGCCCCATGTCGCCATACCATGCGACCATGGCCCGGCCGATGCGGCCGAGCGGCACGCCGTCCAACAACCTATAAGCGATCGTAACCGGCTGGACGGCGATCTTGCGGCCGTTTACCTCGCGTTCCGCCACGGCCAGCAGCGCGCTTTTGAAAGGCAAGACGTGCGTGCCGTCATGGCTTGTGCCTTCGGGAAAAAGGATAAGGTTCTCGCCGCCATTCAGCCGCACAGACATTTCATCGCGTTGGGTCCCGGCGGCCAAGCGCCGCGTGCGGTCGACAAAGACCGTACGCTGAAGTTTTGCGAGGACGCCGAACCAGGGCCAGCTTGCGATTTCGCGTTTGCCCACGAACGCACCCTCGATGAGCGCGCCGAGAATTGTCATATCCGTGTACGAGGTGTGGTTGGCGACGAATAGGGTCGGCCGTTCGGCCGACATCTGTCCGTGCGTTTCAAGAGTGAGCCCGAGAATCCGACAACACCATCGGTGATAAACGACGGGCAATCGCGCGGCGATGGGGTGGTTGAAAATAACGGCGAGGGCCTGAATCCAGATCAGCGCCAATGACAGGGCGAAATAGGCCAATGCACGCCAGATCGCCCTCAGCACCGAACCTTTCACGGCGTCAATCGCTTCGATCCGAAATCACGCGACCCAAGTTTCTTGGGCGGAGCGTTGGTAGTGCCGGGAGTATTTCTCGGTCACGAGGTCGGTCTTCACAACAACACAGACATCGGTCGTATTGAATTGATAGTCGATCACGGCGCCATCCCCCACGAAGCCGCCCAGTCGAAGGTAGCCCTTGATCAGCGGCGGCAAGGTCGAAAGCGCCATGCGCGGATCGAAATCCGCGGAATCCATGAAATTCATGCCGACATAACGTTCCTGCAGAGCGCGGGGGCGAAGTGCGGGAGGGGCCAAGTGGCGGTGGTGAAGATACGATAAAGGAAGTGCGAGGTCTCGGGGCTGGGTGCCGGGTAGGCTCGCGCAGCCGAACATCAACCCCACCCGGTGGTGGGAGATATAGCTGGAGATGCCTCGCCAGAGGAGTTGCATGGTCGCGCGGCTGCGATAGCCAGCGTCCACGCAGGATCGGCCCAATTCCAAGATTTCGCCGGGATAGTTCAACAAAGCGGAAATGTCGTATTCGGCCGACGAATAAAAACCGGAATGCCGGAGGGCAACGTTCCGCCGCAACAGCCGATAGGTTCCAACCACGGCCGAGGCGCGCGGCGGAAGCGACGTGTCGATGACTAGAAGATGATCGCAGTGATCATCGAAGGCATCGTGGTCGCGGCGCCGGGCAGCCATCTCCGGCGAAGGGCGTGCCGTCATTTCCTCGTAGAACACGCGATAACGCAGGGCCTGGGCGGCCTCGATTTCGGCGGCATCCACCGCCAGCCGCACTTCAAGGGCGCCCGCACCAAGAGGTTTTGGCGGTTCGGCCGGGGTTAGGTCTTCGCCGGCGATCATCATGGGCCGGTTCCTTGCTTGGGTGCGTGCCGGTTGGAACGGCAACAACTCATCCAATCAATTCATGTCTTTTCGGTTTTCGGCACCGCGTTCAGGGGTGAAGCATAAAGCTCCAGGCGGTGCCCCACGAGTCGGTAGCCAAGCTCGCGCGCAATCTCCTGCTGCAGAGCCTCGATCGTCTCATTGCGGAATTCGATGACACGACCGGATTGAATGTCGATTAGATGATCGTGATGATCCTCGCGCGCCTCTTCGTAACGCGAGCGACCGCTGCCGAATTCGTGCCGCGAGAGGATGCTGGCCTCCTCGAACAACCGTAACGTTCGATAGACCGTTGCGATGCTGATTCGCGGGTCAATGGCGACGGCGCGATTATAGACCTGCTCGACGTCGGGATGATCGCTCGCGTCGGAGAGCACACGGGCGATCACGCGGCGCTGGCCGGTCATCTTCAAGCCTTTTTCGAGGCAAAGCCTTTCCAGGCGCGATTCAACGCGGCCCGACTTCCCTTCGCTCGCTATTTCCACCGGCAAGGCCACCCACCCGTATCGGATCGTATCGGGCAAAGTATATATCGAAGCGGCGCCGCCGGGTACAAAACCCGCTGGCGCGGGTCTATTGCGGCAAGAAACACCTGTTGGGGTCGGGCTCGCGAATCGCGGATGATTCATGTACTCGGTGCCAAATCGCGCCCTGCGACATGCGGACAATGCGACTTATATGAGCGTACGCGCCGCCTGGCAAATGACGGTCTTGAGACAAATTTGCCAGCAAGGAGCAACCGCCCTGAGTTAACGCCGCCGAAGCGTAGACACGATCTCCGCCTCTTGGGCCAACTGGCGGCTCATCGTCAACGCATCGACGGGCGCGGCGTCGCGGCGGCGATAATAGGCAGTTCTCCGCCCGACAAGGTCAAAACCAAGCCCGGCATACAGCGCCCGTGCCGCATTATTGTCCTCCGCGACTTCAAGGAAGATCTGGCGCGCGCCCATGGCCGCCGCCCGACGCAGGATCGCGGTGACCAGCCGCGCCGCGACGCCGCGCCGACGATGTTGGCTAAGAACGCCGAGCGACAGAATCTCCCCGTCTTCCCCAACCACGCGAGCGATCACGAACGCCACCGGATTCCCGGGAAAGACGTCCGGGTCTTCCATCAAGAGAGCGACCACACCCGTACGCGATATGAACTGCCCGATGGAAGCGGCGCTCCACGTTTCCGACAGGCATTGTTTGTATAACGCGGCTACGGCCGGCACATCGCCGGCTCGCATCGGCCGCGGCAGCCTTTGGCTCATGGCCGGCGCCCCCCGTCCGACGCCGGAATTTGGGCCTCGGCGGGATGGAGATAAATAGGCGCCGGAAGATCCCCCGCGGCCGGCTCGGGCAAAGCCGCGGCCACCCTGGCGACAACAGCCGCATCCGGCCAGGCGCCGGCATCGGCGAACTCCGCCTGTCCATCGGCCAGAGCCGCCATCAGACGAACGCCACCATCACCAACAAGGAGAACGGGGCCGTGCAAATCTGCCGCGGCCGCCATGGGCGTAAGCGCCAAGGGCGCGGACAGTGGCATCAACCGCTCGTCAAACATCTGAACGTAGATCTCGGCGCGTTTTGATTCCAAAGCCACGACAATTCGCCGACCCAACCTTTTCTCCAGGGCAACACCATGCGCAACGGCCATCAGTGTGGTCATTCCAATCACCGGCAGCCCCGAAGCCAGGGCAACGCCGCGAATCGCGGCCAGACCGGCGCGCAGGCCGGTGAAATGGCCGGGGCCGATGGTTACCGCCAGCCGATCGAGGTCAGAAAACCTAAGGCCGGCATCCTTCATGACCCCGCTCACCATGGGAACCAGCATCTCGGCATGGCCACGAGCCGTTGGCACAAAACGCCGCGCGCCAATCCGATCGCCGCGCCAAATGGCCACGGAGCAAGCCTTCGTTGCACTATCGACCGCGAGAATATTCATGATGTCCGATCTCGTCCCGCGAAAGCGCAGGTCATGATACACCCTGCGGCAACAGCGGTCCCTGGCAAGGAGTGCCCGCGCTCATGAATCTTGTGGACATCACACAACCGCGATTCGGCGTGATCGCCAGCATCGCCTATGCAACGAGGGATAATTTCACCGGCAATACAATCTATCAAAGGCCAGCGTGCTACCTGAATGAAGAGGCCGCAGCCCGATTGCTGCGGGCGACCGAGCTTGCCGGCGAATTGGGACTGCGCCTGAAGGTATTCGATGCCTACCGACCGCCGGAGGCGCAATGGATGATGTGGCGGTTTCGCCCGGATCCGGATTTCCTCGCCGATCCACGGCGCGGCTCCCCGCATTCTCGCGGCGCGGCCATCGATCTAACACTGGTGAATGGCGACGGGCGTGAACTCGATATGGGTACGGCCTTCGACGCCTTCACGCCGCTGTCGCACCACGGCGCGAGCGCGGTTCGCCCCGCCGCGCAACGCAACCGCCTTCTTCTGTTGGGCCTGATGACGGCGTCCGGTTGGGATTTTTACGCACGCGAATGGTGGCACTACCAGCTCCACGACGCGCGACGTTTTCCGCTGATCGCCGATGGCGCTCTGGCGCCGCCCATGATGTGACGTGCATCGCCGGCCGTGGATGATTAGGTCAGCGGCAATACTGCCCGATCGCCGAGGCGAGCGGCGTCGAGGGCGTCCAACCGATTGTGGCGAATGACGGTGCGCACGTCGCGAATATATTCGAACCGCTTCTCCGAATAGAGATCGATCAATAACGCCAACCGGTAGCCATCGGGTTCTTGCGCGTGTTGCCGCATTTCGGCGCGCTGGTCGCGGAACCGCCGATAGGCCCAGTGTGTATTCAAGTTCGTGGCATAGGCCGCGACCGCCGCCGGCAAGTCGCCGAAGGTACGAACCACCCACTGGCCGGGACGCCGGCCCTGTCGCATCTGCCCAAAGAGGGCGTGCCCGCGCTGCGCCACACGCGAGGTGCCCCAACCGGTCTCCACCGCCGCCTGCGCCAGGGCCAATGACGGTGGGATAACGTCCACGCGCCGGAGCAGCTCGTCGATGTCATCACCGGCGAGGCGATATTGGATGCAGAGTTCCCGCACCCATTGCCGTTCCTCCGGCCCCGGCGATCCGCCATCGGCAATCCGATCCCGGAGGATGGTTAGACGCTCGCGTTGAGTGAGGATGCGTTCGTTTTCCTGGAGAACCAGGGGCAAGACCAAAGTCAAAAAGACCCGCTTACGGATCTCGGGAACATCGAGCCCAAGCAGTTCTCTCGGCAGCCGAACCAAGGAGTGGCGGGGAACCAAACCGCCCTCTTCGCGAACGCTGTCGAGCGTGTAGCCAAGGTCGGCAAATTGGCTCGCCAACCCCTGCGCCCTGGCGACCTGGGCTGAAAGCGGCCGTTCGGGCTCGGCCGAGCCGTATCTCCACGGCAGCCCCGCGGTGAGCCATTGGCCGCGGTCGTGTTCGGTTTCGCGACTCTGGCCGGGCAGTCGGCCGCGCGTGAAAGCTGCTATACCGCGCTCACGTTCATCGTCCGACGCCGCAGCGTTCTCGCTACCGAAAGATAGGTCGAGGGCAAGCGAGGCTCCGAGGCCCGCTGACACAGCCAGTTGTGGAGGATCGACGGGGGTACGTCCGGCCGGTGGCAGAATGACCGGAATCAGAAACGCCGTCGCAACGGCGCCGTAGATCGATGCCGGCAGCGCTACCACCGGCCGGGGCCACCGAAATTTCCCCCACATAGGCTCCCCCTTGGATGCCTGGGATCACCGCGCCGGGCTGTTTGGCCGCCCCTTAGAAGGCGCAGAGCATTTTGCTGCCGCATTGTCGTGGCACGGTCACGACGAGCGACATAGTTGTGTGACAAAAGACCGGGGACCGTCAATGCCAACCGCGGTCGGCCCGTTCCTCATTGGTTCCGGGTGTCGGCAAGATCGGGCTGGCCGGGCCGCAAAATCCCGGCGTCAACGCGACGAAAGCGCCAACACCCTCTTGTCAAATGCCGGTCGTTCTTCTTCCTCCAGCTGTTCGCGCACAATTGCAGCCATGTTGCGCCTAATCGCGGAGCGCAGCAGGTCGTCGGGCTGCTTTTTCCACTGCCACCGCACTTGCTCGGCAAGCAAATCGCGGGCGTCTTCACTGAATGATTGCCAAACAAGAAACGCCAGGTCGAGCCGGGAGGGGGCAAGCCGCGGTTCGTAACGCCCCGTCAGAATCGACATTTCGATCGCGTCGGCCGCCTGTTTGCGGTCGCCAAGGACAAATCGCACATAGGCGAACCTTGCCCAACCAAAGGTGTTCGCGGGCGCGAGGGACAGGCCCTTTCGAAGCGAATCGTCCGCTCGGTTCAGGAGTTGCAGCTTCTCCTCGATGGGTATGGAGGGGAGCAGCGACGCCGTCACGTCGGCCAACGCGGCATCGGTCCACAGCTGGCCCCAATCCACATAACCGGCCGCCCTTATTTGGCTTACGGACAGCCGTTCGAGGTCTTCTCGACTTACCGGCTTGCCATCCCTGACGTCCTGAAGAATTGGCGCCGTCGGTAAAACGATGAAGGCGGCGATGAGCCGCGGGACCGCCAATATCAGGAGAAGGACACCGATCGCGCCCGCCAGGAGCGGGACGACATAAGATGTCCAATGCCTGGGACGATTCTCGCGCCCTAAATCCCTTCGCTTGTTAGTCGACGTAGTAGTCCCGGTACTTGCCATAGTACCCGCCATAGCCGCCATAATTGTATCCGTAGCGGGACTGTTTGCGCGTATTGACTTGCGATATGGCGATGCCGACTTTGGCACCGATTTCCATCAAGAGCTTGAGCCGCAACGGCCTCCGCTTCTGTGAGTGTTTGCGCGAACACGGGCTGGGCGCCGCCGAACATGGCGAGACCGATGATCGCGGCCCTGGCAAACAGCTTCGTCAATCTTGAAATGGAAACCCCACTCTCTGGTCGCGGATGTGACCCAAGCTAGGGTATAGGCTTCACCGCGCAGGCCCGCCCAACTCAAGGGAAATTACGAATACAGCTAATCGCCGCTAGGCATGTTGCAAACATGCAACAATCTGCGCCGCGTCCCGGCCGCCGCGGGACGCGACGTCGGCCATATTCATAAACCAATCATTTACCATCACCGCCCTATCGTGAAACACGGCCTCCCGCCGAAACAACGGACCGGATGCGATCTCAATGAGATACTGCTCCCGCTGCATATTGCCCGATACGCGCCCGGGAATAACCATCGATGATCGTGGCGTTTGCTCCGCCTGCGCCGGCCATGCCGACAAGGAAACGCGAATCGATTGGCCCGCCCGAGCCGCGGCGTTCCAGGAAATCGTGGCATCGGCCAAGGCGCGGTCCACGGGTTACGATTGCATCGTTCCGGTCAGCGGCGGCAAAGATAGCTGGTATCAAGTGATTCGGTGCCAGGAAGCCGGGCTGAAGGTTCTGGGAATTACATGGCGCACGCCCGGGCGCACCGCGGTCGGCCAGCGCAACCTCGACAGCATGATCGCCAAGCTGGGCATCGATCATATCGATTACAGCATCGACCCCGATGTCGAGCGCCGTTTCATGAAGGCCGCCTTCACCCGCAAGGGCATTAGCGGGCTGCCCATGCACATGGCTTTGTTCGCGATTCCGCTGCGCCTGGCGGTCAAGCTCCGCATACCCCTCATCGTCTGGGGCGAGAACCCGCAGCTTGAATATGGCGGCAAGGAAGAAGAGCGGTTCGCGACGAGGCTGGATCGCGGTTGGCTGGCCAAACATGGCTGCCTTTTCGGCACGCGCCCGCATGACTGGGTCGGGGCGGAAGGTCTCACGGCGCAAGAATTGACGCCGTATCAGCTTCCCGACGAAGCCGAATTCATGACGGATTCGATCTTTCTCGGTACATTTTTCAAGTGGAACTCGTTCGAGAACGCGCGTCTGGCCGCCGCCCGCGGTTTCGTTTCCGGCAGCGATTATCTCAAGGTGGGGGTCTGGGCGTTCGCGGATCTCGACTGCCAGTTCCTGTCGATCCATCACTTCCTGAAATGGTACAAATTCGGGTTCACGCGTGCTTTCGACAATCTGTCTTCGCAAATCCGCTACGGTCTCCTTACCCGGGACGAGGCCGTGGCGACATTGAGAAAGATCGGCCTCCAGGTGCCAACCGCCGACATCGCGGCCTTCTGCGAATTTCTCGGCGAAAAGGAAGCCTGGTTCTGGGAAGTGACCGAAGGCTTCCGCAACCGGGAAATTTGGCTCAATGACCAGGGCAAATGGCGGATCCCGGATTTCCTGATCGAGGACTGGATTTGGTAGCCTTGGCGGCGGTGAAGTCCTCGGTTGAACCCTGCGGTTTATGTGGCGGCGCGAGCCACAGCTTCCGCCATCGATTCACCGCGCCGCCGCCCGGCGAAACCGATTTCGGACTGCCCAACTATCGCCGCGAGTTGTGGCGATGCGACAATTGCGGCCATGTCGTTAATCGCCATGCCATGGACCTGGAGCGCATCTACTCCGGTGCCTACGCCACCGCCACCTATGGCGATCGCCGGCGGCAGGTTTTCGACCGGATCATGGCGCTTCCCCTGGATCGTTCAGACAATCGGCACAGGGTCGCCGAGATACTGGCCTATGCGGGTGAACATACCGGCGCACTGCCACGCACTTTGTTCGATGTTGGGTCCGGCTTGGCCGTATTCGGGGCGGCGATGCGCGCAGCGGGATGGCAATGCGCGGGAATCGATCCCGATCCGGCCGCCGTGCGCCACGCCAATGACGTCGCCGGAATGACCGCGATCTGTGGCGACTTCATGACCGCGTCGATTTCCGGCCGCTTCACGCTTGTCACCCTGAACAAGGTGATCGAACACGTTCCGAATATGGTCGAGATGCTGGCCCGGGCCGCTGGCCTGGCCGCGGCGGGTGGCATCGTTTATGTGGAAGTTCCCGACGGCGAGGCGGCGCTTTCGGCGGGGCCGGAGCGCGAAGAGTTTTTTGTCGAACATCATTGCGCCTTCAGCCTGACATCGTTGAGCCTGCTCGCCGTACGGGCCGGTTGCCGCGCCGATCTTGTGCGCCGGCTGCGCGAACCGAGCGGAAAGTTCACGCTTCGCGCCTTCCTCGCGCCAACCGCCTCGCGATGAGCGCAGACACCTCCGCCGCCATGCTGCGGCCAGAGCCCTTTGAATCGGGGATTCTTGGAGGGCCGGTTTTTCGATTGGTGTTTCCGGCGCAGGCCTCCAGCCCCGGCGGTGACGAGGTGCCTTTCCTTGTCGAGGAGGCCCGTCGCGCCGGAGCTCTCCTCGTATCCTGTCGTATCCCCGCCGCCCGTCACGATCTTGCCGCCGCCCTTGAGCGTGGCGGTTTCCGGCCGATCGAAACTCTCGTCACCTACCGCCGGCCGCTGCGACCGGTGCCGTCGGTGCCGCCCGGCGTCCGACCGGCGACCGCGATCGACGCGCCGGCATGTGTCGCTATCGCGCGCACGGCATTCGGTTATGATCGTTATCATGTCGACCCGGAAATCGAACGTTCGGCCGCGGATGAAATCAAGGCGAAATGGGTGGCCAATGCTTTCGACGGCCGGGCCGATTCGATCCATGTCGCGTGCGAAGCCGATGCGATTGCCGGATTCGTTATCTGCCAGTTGGCTGGGCCGGAAGTGACCATCGATCTGATCGCCGTCGCCCAGGACAAACGCGGGCGCGGGTTGGGTGCGGCGCTCATCGCCGGCGCCCTGCGACACTATGACGGCCGCGCCGAAACGATGCGCGCCGGCACACAGGCCTCGAACCTCCCCTCCAACCGGCTTTATCGGCGATTTAACTTCGCCGTCATCGATGAGGCCGTCACCTTTCACCTGACCCCCATGGCTCGCCGCGAATGAAGGCGCTGCGCGCGGGTGTCATTGGGTTGGGTGTCGGCGAGCAACATCTACGAACCTATCGCCGCATACCCGATTGCGACGTCGTGGCGATTTGCGACATCAACAGCGAAAAGCTGGGTGAGGTCGGCGATCGTTACGGCATCGAGCGCCGTTTCACCGATTGGCGGCGTTTGGCCGAAGCGCCCGACATCGACATCGTTTCAATTTGTTCCTATGACGACGCCCATGCCGAGCAGGCCATCGCCTGCTTGAATGGCGGCAAACACGTCATGATCGAAAAACCCATAGCCCTGTTCCGCGCCGATGCCGCCAAACTCTGCCGCGCCTGGCAGGACAGCAAGCGGAGCATCAGCTCCAACCTAATTCTTCGGGCCAGTCCCCGCTTCCTCAAACTGAAGCACATGATCGAGGCCGGCGAGTTCGGTGAGTTGGTTTACCTCGAGGCCGATTATCTTCATCACATTTTGCATAAGATCACCGAGGGCTGGCGGGGTCGCATGGCCTTTTATTGCGTGACCTATGGCGGGGGCATCCATCTGATCGACCTCATGCGCTGGCTGATCGGGCGCGAGGTCGAGGAGGTGTGCGGCATGGGCAACAAGATCCTGACCCGCGGTAGCCGCTACCCCTATGACGACCTGCTCGTCAACCTGCTGCGGTTCGAGGGCGGCGCGCTCGCCAAGACCACGACGAATTTCGGCCCGGCGCGCCCGAAATTCCATGCGCTGAACGTCTATGGAACACGCAAGACATTCATCAACGACACCCCGCATGCGAAGATTTTCAGCGGCGACAACCCGGAGGACGAAGCCCAGGACTCCTCCCCCTATCCGGGCATGGAGAAAGGCGACCTCATCCCCGACTTCGTTGCCTCCATTCGCGAGGGCCGCGAGCCGGGGGTCTCCGCTACCGACGTTTTCCGTGTCATGGATGTGTGTTTCGCTGCCTGGGAATCGATCGAGCAGCGGCGCACCGTGAAAGTTTCCTACCTCATCTGAGCGGACCAAAACCCAATGAGCGACCATCCCATCCCCTTCGGGCGTCCGATGTTCGACGCCGCCGAAATCGCCGCCGTGACGCGTGTCCTTCAGGGCACGACCGTGGTTCACGGCCCGCTGACACACGACCTGGAACATCGCTTCGCCGAGCGGGCGGGAGCCCGCCATGCCATCGCCGTGTCGTCCTGCACCGCCGGGCTCCACCTATCGCTATTCGTCAAGGGCATCGGTGCCGGCGATGAGGTCATCGTGCCGGCGATGACCCACGTCGCCACCGCCCATGCGGCGGAATATTGCGGCGCCCGGCCGGTCTTCGTCGACGTCGCGCCCGACTCCGGGAACATCGATCCGGCGGGCGTGGCCGCGGCAGTCACCACGCGGACGAAGGCGATCACGGTCGTTCATTATCTCGGCCTGCCCTGCCAGATGGATCGAATTCGACCTGTCGCCGAACGCGCCGGTGCGCTGCTCATCGAAGATGCGGCGCTGGCCCTGGATGCCGTCTATGACGGCCGCAAAGTCGGCACATTGGGAGATTCGGCTTGTTTCTCGTTTTATCCGATCAAACACATGACCACGATCGAAGGCGGCATGGTGACCACAGACGACGACGGGCTTGCGGCGTCGATTCGCCAGCGGCGCGCCTTCGGCTACGACAAGGCGATCGGCGAAAGGGCGCGGCCGGGCATCTATGACGTCAATGCCCTTGGCTACAATTACCGCATGAACGAAATCGAAGCGGCCGTCGGGCTCGCCCAACTCGACAAACTCGACGCCTTCCAGAAACGCCGCGCGGAAAACTACCGCGTGCTGAAAGCCGGCCTCTCGGACCTCAGCGAAGTCACCGTATTCGAGGCCGTCCAAGGCAAGGCCGTGTCGTCCCATTATTGCCTGAACGCGGTATTGCCGCGCGACGGTCGGCTCGATCGCGACAAGATCGTGGCGGGCCTGACGGCGCGCGGCATCGGATCGAGCGTGCATTACCCATCGGCCGTGCCTCTGTTCCGCTATTACCGGGACAAATACGGCTATCGCCCAGGGCAATTCCCCATCGCCGAATGGCTGGCGGCGCAGACCATTTCGCTGCCGGTCGGTCCACATCTCACGGCGGACGACGCCGCCCGAGTCGCTCGCGCATTCAAGGATGCTGTCGCCGCCGCCAGGCTCTAAGCGTATCCTCGCCAAAGACAACCGGGGGAACCCCGCATGACCGACATTCCTTACGATTCCATGCGTCAGCGTTTGGCCGACCAGAGGATCATTCTCATCGGCGGCGCCGGCTTCATCGGCCATAACCTGGCCCTGGAGCTCGCGCGACTGGGCGCGGCGGTCATGGTGGTCGACAACCTCATGCTCAACAGCCTGGTCGACAGCGTCTATGTACGCGAACGCCATCCCGTCCAACGCCAGGCCTACCAGACGTTCTTGCTCGATCGCTTCGCGATGATGCGCGAGGCCGGCATCCACCTTCGCAACGCCGACGCCCGCCATGTTTTCGATATCGAACTTCTGTTTCAGGAATTCCTCCCGACCAAGGTCGTGCATCTGTCGGCGATTTCGAGCGCCGTCGACGCCCGCAAGAATCCCGGGCTCTGCTTTGACGTGCAGTTGCTCACCTTGCGCAACGTGCTTGAATTGAGCCGGCTGTTCGCGGCCAAGGATCTCAACCAGGTCCTGCTGATGAGTTCATCCACGGTCTATGGCGATTTCGAGACGCCAACGGTTGATGAATCCGCGCGGCCGCGGCCCAAGGGCATCTACGCCAACACGAAATTCATGGCCGAGCGGCTGGTTCGCGTCTATCGCGATCAATACAATCTCGGCACGACCATCATCCGCCCGAGCGCGCTTTACGGCGAACGGTGCATCAGCCGGCGGGTGAGCCAAATGTTCATCGAAAACGCATTGGTCGGAAAGCCGTTGCTGCTCGAAGGCGGCGGGGACGGCCGGCTTGATTTTACCTATATCGGCGACCTCGTGGACGGTTTGGTCCGATCGCTCGCGCTGCATGTCGGCCCGATTTCGTCGTCCACCTACAACATCACGTTTGGACGCGCCCGCACCATTCTCGAACTGGCGAAAGTGGTCAAATCGGTCGTGCCGGGCGCAATGTTGGAGGAGCGTCCGCGCGCGGAGGACAAGCCCATTCGCGGCACGCTGTCCACCGAACGCGCCGAACGCGAGCTTGGGTTCAAGGCACGTTGGTCGCTCGAAGACGGCTACAAGCGGTATTGCGAATGGTACGTCGCGGAATGGGAGCGGGCGAAGCGCTCGGTCTCCGGGGCGTGAGTACGACGGGCGTCCTCGTCCTCGCCCGTTTCGATTCGCGCCGTCTACCGGGCAAGGCGCTCGCACCCCTCGGCGACCGGCCGCTGCTCGCCCATGTCCTCGCCCGCGTCGCCGCCGCCCGCTCGCCGCAACTTCTCGTGCTGGCGACCAGCGACCGCGAAGTTGATTCACCCATAACCACCCTTGGCGGTTTGCTCGGGGTTCCGGTGTTTCGTGGGCAAGCCGACGATGTGCTGCGACGTTGCATCGAATGTGCCGATGCCTTCGGCCTTTCGCATGTCGTGCGTATCTCCGGCGACAGCCCCTTTATCGATCCCGTCCTGATCGATCGCGCCGTCGCCGCCAATGACGCGGGCGGCGCCGAAATGGTGACCAATGTGTTTCCGCGCAGCTTCCCGCCAGGCGACAGCGTTGAGGTGGTCGCGACGGAGACGTTGCGGCGCGTGCTCGGAGAAACGACCGACGCCGAAGACCGCGAGCACGTCACGCGTTTTATCTACGCCCACCCGGACCGATTCAGCATCGTCAACCTGACCGCGCCGCCGGGGCTTTATGCCGGCATCAACCTCACCGTGGATACACCGGCGGATTTGGCGATGGCCCGCTGGATCGTGGCGCGTTACGACGGCCCGCCGGAAACCATGGCCTTCGACCGCATCGTCGAGATCGCCCGCGCCTGGCAGGCGGATCAGGAGGAGGCAGCGCGCGCATGAAGTTGGCCCCGATCGAGCCGCCGCGCGACTTCCGCGTGGGCCGCGAGCGCGACATAACATTGCGGCACGTCGCCGATGTCGCGTTGGCGGCCGATGAAATCGTGACCTTCACCACCGAATCGGGCACGGAATACGATGTCGTCCGCAAATCCTGGGGATATTACGCGACGCCTTCGCTCAACAGCCGGCTGGCCCGCTTCCGGCTGCGCCCGGCCCTGACTCTAAACCGGTCCACCGGCCATCGATTCGTGATGCTGGTCGAGATCGGCAAGGAGACCGATTTCCTTGCCTATGTCGAAAGAGAAAACATCGCCATCCTCGGCTGGTTGGACGACGCAGCGCCGGAATTTCCCGCCCGCGGTTAGATCGACGGGTCGCGGTCACCGTTGGACTTCGTAAAGGGCCTCCAAGCGTTCGCCGTAAATCTTGCGAATCGCGTGGCGTTTGATCTTGAGCGATGGCGTCATTTGGCCGTTCGCCACGGTGAACGGCTCGGTTGGCAAACCGAAGCGGCGAACGCGTTCGATCAACGACAAAGTCTTGTTGACGCGTTCGACCACGGCTTCCATCGCGGCATGAAAACCGGGGTCGTTGGCCAACGCGGCAAGATCGTTGGGCCGGTTGTTAGCCTTCGCCCAATTCTCCGTGAATTCGGCGTCGGGCACCAACAACCCGACGAGATAGGGATGCCGGTCGCCATGAACATAGGCTTGGGCGATTTCCGGCTGAAGGGTCAGCGCCGCTTCGACGCGCGCCGGCGAAACATTGTCGCCGCCGGAATTGACGATGATGTCCTTCTTGCGATCGGTGATCTGTATGTAACCGTCGCTGTCCACGACGCCGATATCGCCGGTGTGCAGCCAGCCGTCGCGGATGGTCGAGGCGGTCGCGGCGGGATCGTTCCAATAGCCCTGCATGACCAACTCGCCGCGCACGAGGATCTCTCCGTCCTCGGCGATCTTCACCTCGACATCGGGAAGCGGCGGGCCGACCGTCCGCAGCTTGACCTTCGACGGCCGGTTGCAACTCACCACCGGCGCCGCCTCGGTCTGGCCATAACCTTGCAACAGACGCAGCCCGAGCGCCGTAAAAAACAGACCGATGTCATAGCTGAGCGGCGCTCCGCCGGATACCAGCGCCTTCAATCTTCCGCCGAACCGCCCCCTCACCTTGTCGCGTACCAGCTTGTCGACCACCAGATCGATCAGTCGATCGCCCAAAGTGAGGGATTCGGGCCGCTCATAGCGGCGAATGCCCAGATCCAACGCCTTCTCGAACAATGACCGCTTCAACCCCGTCTCGCGGTCGACGCCGCGGCGGATGCGCTGATGGAGACTTTCATATAGCCGCGGCACGGCGGTCATGATCGTCGGCCGGACTTCGACCATGTCCTGGGCAAGTGTCTCGGCGGTGGAATAGTAGATCTGCGCGCCGATGGAGATCGGGAAGAACATCCCGGCGGTATGTTCGTAGGAATGCGAAAGCGGCAGGAAGCAAAGGAACACCTCATCGGCAAGCCCGAGCTGCAACAAGACGTGATAGGCGCCCTTGCAGTTGCTGATCATCGAGCCGTGAGACAGGGCCACGCCCTTGGGAAGACCGCCGGTGCCCGAGGTATAGATGATGCAGCTCAACTCGTTGCGCTTGATGCGGCCCACACGCTCCCGCACGTCGTCGGGCTGGCGTTCGCCCAGACTGACCAGGTCCCTCCACGCCCGGAGCCGAACGCCGCTCTTGCCCGCGTCCGTGGGTTCGAGTGCGACGACGCAATTGAGGTCCTTGATGCGCGCCGCCGCCGGCAACAGCCGTTCGGCCAGCGCCGGGGTCGATACGATCGCGGCCTTGGCGCCACTATTGTTCAGGATGTGAAAATGATCGTCCGAGGTATTGGTCACATAGGCGGGAACGCTGACCGCGCCCGCGGCCATGATGGCGATATCGGCGATCAGCCACTCCGGCCGATTTTCACAGACCAGCACGACCCGGTCGCCCGCGCCGATGCCAAGCGCGCGCAATCCCCTTGAAAGGGCGCTGACTTCCGCCGCAATCTCCTTCCAGCTTCGGCCGGTAAAACGGCCATCCCGTTTCGCCCAGAGAAACGGCTTGTCCCCCAACCGATCGGCCTGGTCGAAGAACAGTTTCGGAAGATTCACCAACCGATCGTAGTCCATCGTCCCCCCCCTCCCGGCGCGTGGAGACTTGGCCGGGTTGTGAAGGAAGCTTATACCGATGGCGACAACCGGGAGCAAAACATGTCGAACGTTGGCGCGGCGACTAAGGTACAGGCGGCCGTGACGGCGCCTCGCTGGAATTTGAGCGATCTCTATTCCGGCCCGGATTCCGCTGCCCTGGAATCGGATTTGGCGACCGCCGCCACGGAGGCCGAGGCATTCCAACTTCGCTATCAAGGAAAATTAGCGGCGATGCCCGGAGCGGCGCTGGGCAAGGCCGTGGCCGAATACGAAAGGCTCGAGGAACGCCTTGGGCGCATCGGCAGTTTCGCCGAACTGACCCATGCCGGGTGTATGGACGACCCTGAAATCGGCCGCTTTTTCCAGACCACGCAAGAGAAGATCAACGCGATTTCCACGCGCACCCTGTTCTTCACTCTCGAACTCAATCGCCTGGACGATGACGCGATCGAAAACAAGCTCAAGGCCGCGGAACTCGCCCATTACCGGCCGTGGCTGCGCGATCTGCGCGCCTTCAGGCCGCATCAGCTCGCCGACGACCTTGAAAAACTGTTGCACGAAAAACAGGTCGCCGGCCGCGCCGCTTGGGTGCGGTTGTTCGACGAAACCATCGCCTCCTTGCGTTTTCCCGTCGACGGCCGCGCTTTGTCGAGCGCGGAGGCCTTGCACCTTTTGTCCGAACACGATCCGCGTTTGCGCCGCGCCGCAGCCCAATCGCTTAGTTCGGTGTTCGGAGCCAATACCCGCCTGTTTTCCCTGGTCACCAACACCTTGGCCAAGGACAAGGAGATCGAGGATCGCTGGCGGGCCTTTCGCCGCCCGGTGTCGGCGCGCAATCTTGCCAACCGCGTCGAGGACGAGGTGGTCGACGCCCTGGTTGCCGCCGTGCGCCAATCCTTCCCGCGCCTGTCCCATCGGTACTACCGGCTCAAGGCGCGGTGGTTCGGCGTGGACCGCCTCGATTATTGGGATCGCAACGCCCCCCTGCCGGAATCCGACAACCTGGTCATCGAATGGCCGAGCGCGCGCGAGACCGTGCTTTCGGCGTATTCGCGCTTTTCGCCGGAATTGGCGTCGATCGGGGCTCGTTTTTTCGACAGCGATTGGATCGACGCGGAGGCGCGGCCGGGCAAGGCGCCCGGCGCCTTTGCCCATCCCACCGTGCCCTCGGCCCATCCCTATCTGTTGCTCAATTACCAGGGAAAGACCCGGGACGTCATGACGCTGGCCCATGAGCTGGGGCACGGCGTCCACCAGATACTGGCCGCTCCCCAAGGCCAATTGATGGCGGACACGCCGTTGACCTTGGCCGAAACGGCGTCGGTCTTCGGCGAGATGTTGACCTTCCAGGCCCTGCTAGCCAAGGCCGACGGCAAGCGGCGCAAGGCGCTGCTGGCCGGCAAAGTCGAGGACATGATCAACACGGTGGTGCGGCAAATCGCCTTCTTCGAATTTGAACGCCGCCTCCACGACGAACGCCGCGCTGGGGAGATGACCGCCGAACGAATCGGCGAAATCTGGATGGCGGTTCAAAACGAAAGCCTAGGTCCCGCCCTCAATCTCCATGACGAATACAAAGTGTGGTGGACATACATCCCCCATTTCGTCCACTCGCCGTTTTACGTCTACGCTTATGCCTTCGGCGATTGCCTGGTGAATTCGCTCTACGCCGTCTATCGCCGGCAACCCGAGGGTTTCGCGCCCAAATATCTCGACATGCTGCGCGCCGGAGGCACACGTCGGCACAAGGAGCTGTTGGCACCCTTTGGACTGGACGCATCGGATCCATCTTTTTGGGCACGCGGGCTGGCGGTGATCGAAGGTTTTATCGACGAACTCGAAACGCTCGATTAAGGCGCATGGCCGAGCCGGTTGACGAAAATACGCTTACCGGTCGGGCGCGGCGTTATGCGCGGGTAACCGCGTCCGTCGGCGGGCTGGCGGCCAGGCTCGCCGGCGAGCGCTTTTTCGGTGTCGCCATCGATCGCCAACGCCACGCCGCGGATTTGCGGCGGGCGCTCGGGGGACTCAAAGGTCCACTGATGAAGGTGGCCCAGCTCCTCTCAACGATTCCCGACGCCCTGCCCGAGGAATATGTCCACGAGTTGACGCAGCTCCAATCGCAGGCGCCGTCGATGGGTTGGCCCTTCGTCCGCAGGCGGATGGCCGCGGAGCTTGGACCGAACTGGGAAAAGCGGTTCCGGTCCTTCGAGTGCGAGGCGGCGGCGGCGGCCTCTCTCGGGCAGGTCCATCGCGCGCAATCGCCGGATGGCGAACGACTGGCATGCAAGCTTCAATATCCGGACATGGATTCGGCGGTGGAGGCGGATCTCCAGCAACTCAAACTCGCCTTCTCCATTTTCGAGCGGTATGACCGCGCCGTTGCGACGAGTCAGATCCATGCCGAGATTTCCGCCCGGCTTCGCGAGGAACTCGACTATGCGCGCGAGGCCAGCCATGTCCGCCTGTATGGGTTGATCCATCAAATCGAAAAGGGCGTGAATGTCCCCAGCGTTCGGCAGGAGCTGTCAACCCGGCGGTTGTTGACCATGACCTGGCTGGACGGCGAAAGGCTGACCGATTTTGTCAAGAGCCACCCCAAGCGCGCCAACGTCGTCGCCTACAACATGTTCCGCGCGTGGTATCTGCCGTTCTACGATTACGGCGTCATCCATGGCGACCCGCATCTGGGCAACTACGCCGCCTGTTCAGACGGGTCGGTCAATCTTCTCGATTTTGGCTGCGTGCGCGTGTTCAAACCGTCTTTCGTGCGCGGCGTTATCGATCTGTACAACGCGCTGAACACCAACGATTCCGAACTTGCCGTGCATGCCTATGAGACTTGGGGGTTCAAGAACCTATCGAAGGACGTGATCGCGGTTCTCAATCATTGGGCGGAATTCGTGTACGCGCCGCTGATGGAGGACAGGGCGCGGCGTATCCAGGACACTACCGACGGCGTTTATGGCGCGGCGGTCGCCGGCAAGGTGCATGCCGAATTGCGCCGTCTGGGCGGGGTCACGCCGCCGCGCGAATTCGTCCTCATGGACCGCGCGGCGATCGGCCTGGGCTCGGTTTTTCTCCATCTCAAGGCCGAGATCAACTGGTACCGCCTGTTTCACGACCTGATCGGCGATTTCGACGAAGACACCCTGGCCCGGCGGCAGAGCGAAGCTTTGTCCGCCTGCGGCGTGCCGCCCGCCAACTAGACCCGATGATAATCGCGGTACCAGGCGACGAACCGCGGCACGCCTTCGTCGATGCCGGTCTTCGGTTCGAAACCAAGATCGCGCCGCGAGGAATCGATATCGGCGAAGGTCTCCTTCACGTCCCCCGGCTGTAGCGGGGCGAAGTGCATTTGCGCCTTGCGGCCGGTGGCGCGTTCGATCTCGCCGATGAACCGCATCAGCGGCTCGGCGCGATGGTTGCCGAGGTTGTACAGCCGGTGGGAGTCCTCACCCCCGGGCGGCGGGCGATCGAGGCAGGCCAGGACACCGGCAACGATATCGTCGACATAGGTGAAGTCGCGTCTCATGTCGCCGTTGTTGAACACCGTGATCGGCTCGCCCGCGAGGATCGCCTTGGTGAAGATATAGGCGGACATGTCGGGCCGGCCCCATGGTCCATATACCGTGAAGAACCGTAGCCCGGTCATCTTCATCCCGTATAGGTGGCTGTAACAGCGGCTGATTAGCTCGTCCGCCGCCTTGGTTGCGGCGTACAGGGAAATCGGCCGGTCGACCCGGTCTTCGACGGCGAAGGGCAATTTGGTGTTGCCGCCATAGACCGATGACGACGAGGCATAAACCAGGTGGCGGAGCCTGGGCAGGCGCCTGCAGGCATCGATCACGGCAAAGTGACCATCCAGATTCGCCCGCACATAGGCTTCCGGATGTTCAAGCGAATAACGAACGCCGGCCTGGGCGGCGAGGTGAACCGCCCCTTCGATTTCGGGATGGCGCGCGACCAGCGCGTTTACGGCATCGCGGTCGGCGATATCGATCTTGCTGAAGGAAAATCCCTTTTGCCGCGTGAGGCGGTCGAGCCGAGCCTGTTTCAGCCCCGGATCGTAATAGGCGTTGAGGTCGTCGATGCCGATGACCGCGTTTCCGCGCGCCAGCAGCGCCTGTGCGACATGGTAGCCGATAAACCCGGCGGCGCCGGTCAGGAGAACGGTCATTGAGCGAGGGAGGTCATTGGGGACAAACTCGACTGCCAAACGGAATTGGCCACCGTATAGCGCCTTGTCCGGAAAAATTCACCACGGCTCAAGAAAGCGGTAACAAGTTTGACGGTTGATGGCGGGTTCAATCTGCTCTAGATCAGAGGCTTATTTGAGAGTTTCGAGCCGCGCCGACGACGACAAAGCGGGCCCTACTCGTCACCGACGGGCTTGAGCGAAAGGAATCGAGGCATGACCGACAACCATCGCCCTGTTGATCGCCGGAAGGCTCTTGGCGTGTTTTCGCGGGCGGCCCTTGGCGCGGTCGCGTTGCGCACACTGGGCCGGTCGGGCGAGGCAGCCGCGCAGGATATCGACATCGGCATCCCGGTCATCGATACGCAGGTCTATCTGGTCGGCCGCGCCCCGGGCATACCCGGCAACCACTATGAGAGCGCGGTCGATGAAGCGCTGGAAACGATGGACGCTCTCAATTTCAAGCGTGCCATCGTCATGCCGCCGCCCTTCGCCATCAACCACCTTTCGCTGCACGATTATGATTTCTTCGCCGACATCCTGAAGGCCAAGGCCGACCGGTTCAGCTTTCTCGGCGGCGGCGGCCAACTCAATCTCATCATCCAGCAGGCCATTCGCACCAACGCCGTGTCACCGGCCTTGAAGACCGATTTCGAGGCCAAGGCCAAGGCCATCTTGGCGGCCGGAAGCATGGGTTTCGGCGAGATCGGGCTCGAACAATTGTCCTTCAACAAGGACCAGCCCTATGTCTCGACGCCCCCGGACCATCCCTTGGTGACCCAATTGGCGGACATCGCGGCGGCCAGCGGCGTGCCTATGATGGTCCATATGGAAGCGGTGGTGAAGGAATACACCCTCGCCAAGGTCTGGGCGGCGCGCACGCCGAACAATCCGGAAAGCCTGCCGGCCAATATCGAGGAATTCAAGAAGCTGCTCGGCGCCAACCGCAAGGCCAACATCATCTGGGCGAACACGGGCTGGGACAATACCGGCCAGCGCACGCCGGAGCTTCTGCGGGAGCTTTTGGCCGCCAACCCGAACCTGTATATGAGCATCCGCATCGACCGGTTGAGCGTCGCCGCCACGCGTCCGCTCGACAACAACAGCCGCCTCAAGCCGGACTGGCTAAAATTGTTTGGCGATTTCAGCGACCGCTTCATGATCGGCTCCGGCCATCAACACATGGCCGCCGCGTTCCGTCTTCGCAAGCTGCCGAAATCGACCGAGGCGCGGGCGTTGATCGCGCAACTTCCGCCGGAGCTGGCGACCAAGATCGCCTATGGCAACGCCGCGCGGCTGTTCAAGCTGCCCACCTACCAAACGTAAGCGGCGATCGCGCGGTTCCGGTTCCGGCGCCCGGAGGATGGACCGTCTCCGGCTCCAATGTTATCGTGCCGCCATCATGCCGGCGAAAAAATCCCGTCTGACGAATCCGCGCATCTGGCAGGTCTGGCTCTGGCGAAGCTGCTAGCCAAAGCTCCACGCCGCCTTTCATTTCAACCGCTTGACGACGCAGGGTACTCGGCTTAGGCCGGCGGCCTGCCGTCGCAGGATCGCAAGCCAGCGGGCGCAAGACATGACAGATCGCTTTACCACGCCTTCCGGAGTCCTTGTCGAACGCACGACCACGACCCTGGATTTCAAACAAGGTATCGCCGGCCTCGCCGAACGCCTGGACAGCGAACGCGGGGTGCTGTTGTCCTCCGGCGTCGAATATCCCGGCCGCTATTCACGCTGGGACATCGGGTTCGCCGGTCCGCCGATCGAAATCAAGGCGCGGGGCCAACGCCTGTCCCTATCCGCGCTCAACGAACGCGGCACGAGGCTTCTGGCGATCCTGAAGCCCATTCTCATCGGCCCCGAGACCGATATCGCCGAGGATACTCCGCGGCGCCTTGGTCTGGACATCAGGCCGTCCGACGGCTTTTTCGCCGAGGAAGACCGCAGCCTTCAGCCCTCGCTGTTTTCGCCGCTGCGCCGCCTGATCGGAGAGTTTCGCGGGATTGACGATGCCTTTTTCGGACTCTATGGAGCGTTCGGCTACGACCTGATTTTTCAGTTCGAGAGAATTGTCTTAAGCCATCAGCGCGACCCGGAACACCGCGACCTCCATCTCTATTTTCCCGATTGCCTGACCTGCGTGGATCGCCGCAAGGAAGCGGCCTACCGCTTCGATTATGTGCTTTCCCGGGACGGGACCAGCATGGCCGGGGCGGACGCGACGAGCTTCGCGCCCCTACCCCAACCCGTCGCGAACGCCGGGATTAGAAAGGCCGCGATAACCTCCGATCGCACGCCGCAGGACTATGCGGCGATGGTCGACACGGCCCGGACCCACATGAAGGCCGGCGATATCTTCGAGGTCGTGTTGAGCCGCGTCTTCGAGACCGAATACACCGGGCTGGCTTCGGCGCTCTACCATCAAATCCGGCGGGTCAACCCGAGTCCGTATGAGTTCTTCCTGCAACTCGGGGAGGACCGTTTGGTCGGCACATCACCCGAGATGTTCATTCGGGTCGAGGGCGACCGCATCGAATCCTGCCCAATTTCCGGCACCGTGCGCCGCGGCGGCAACGCGATGGAGGATGCGGAGCGCTTGCTGGCGCTTCTCAATTCCGAGAAGGACGAGGTCGAGCTGACGATGTGCACCGACGTCGATCGCAACGACAAGTCGCGCGTTTGCGTCCCCGGCACGGTGAAACTGCTCGACCGGCGGCTGATCGAGGCCTATGCCGGGCTTTATCACACCATCGATCATGTCGAAGGCCGGTTGCGGCCGGGCTTTTCCGGCATTGACGCCTTCCTGTCGCATATGTGGGCGGTCACGCTGACCGGCGCGCCAAAGAAGATGGCCGTAAAGCTCATCGAACGCTTCGAGGCCTCCCCCCGGGGTTGGTATGGCGGCGCGGTCGGCGCGCTTCTGTTCAACGGCAACCTCAACACCGGCATCACCATCCGCACGTTCCATCTGACTGCCGGAAAGGCGCGCTATCGAGTCGGCGCGACGTTGGTCTGGGATTCCGTCGGGGTCGAGGAAGAAGAAGAGACAAGAACGAAATCGAACGCGCTGTTTCGAGCGCTCGCGGACCTCACATCGCCGCCGCCCGCCCCGGCGGTCGGCGCCGCACCGTCGCAGCCGGGCGCCGGGCTGAAGATCGTGTTCGTCGATAACGAAGATTCCTTCGTCCACACGTTGGCCGACTATTTCCGCCAGACCGGCGCGGAGGTTCGTACGTTGCGCGCCGGCACGCAATTGGACCGATTGCTTGCCGGATCGCCGGATCTCGTTGTCCATTCGCCGGGACCTGGGTGGCCGGAGCAATTCGGCGTGCCCGACCTCGTGCGCGCTTTGGCCGAACGCGGCGTCGGCCAATTCGGCGTATGTCTCGGCCTTCAGGGCATGGTCCAAGCGTTTGGCGGCGACCTACGCGTCCTCGACGAGCCGCGCCACGGAAAGACGTGGAAGATCAGCCATGACGGACGGACCATCTTCGCCGGCCTGCCCTCGCCTTATGAAGCGGGGGCCTATCACTCACTCGTTGCCCGCGAAGATCGTTTCCCATCCAGCCTGGAAGTATCGGCGCGCAACGAAACCGGCCTGGTCATGGCGATCCGGCACCGGGACCTGCCGGTCGAAGGCGTCCAGTTCCACCCGGAATCGATCCTGACGATGGGCGGCGCGGCCGGTCGGCTGTTGATCGATAATGTCGTCCGCGGGGTCGCGCGGCGTAAGCAGACGGGGGGCGGGCCGGCCTCGCCTTAGGCGAAACCGCGCCGCGGTCTATTTTTCGCCGGGCAATTGATCCAGAAGGTCCTCGGCGAGACGGCGGGCCTGGGCACGGCCCTCATTGGTCAGCTGCGTATCCACGCGCAGCATGGCGGATTCGGCGCGGTCGCGGTCAGGCCCAGGCGGGAGCCGGAGCCGGGCCAGGACATACCAGGCCATCGCCTTCACCGGGTTGCGCTGGACGCCCTCGCCCCTTTCCAGCAACACGCCGAGATTGTACTGCGCGAGCGGCAGCCCTTGCTCCGCGGCGCGGCCATACCAGCGCGCGGCCTCCGACAGATCGCGCGGCACGCCGCGACCCTGTTCGTACATTTGGCCGAGGCTGAACATCGCGCGCGAATGACCCTGCTCGGCGGCGTGGCTGTACCAGGTGATCGCCGCCTCATCGTTCTGCAGGACCCCGCGCCCCTCCCTATACATGTTCCCGAGATTGAGCTGGGCCTCCGCCGAGCCTTGATCGGCCGCGCGCCGCGTCCATTTGGCGGCCTCGACATCGCTCTGCTGGACGCCGCGGCCTTCGAGATACATGTTGGCGAGATTAAGCTGGGCGCCGGCCAATCCATTTTCCGCGGCGCGGCGATAGAGCTTCGCGGCTTCGACATCGCTCTGTTGGACGCCACGACCCTGCCGGTACAAATTGCCGAGGCTGAGTTCGGCGCGTGCAAATCCTTGCTCGGCCGCGCTCCGATACCAGAGCGCGGCTTCGGCGGCGTTGGCGGCCACGCCCTGCCCGCTTTCATGCATGAGCCCAATGGCAAACTGGGCGCGAGCATCGCCGCCTTCCGCGGCGGGCCGCAGCTCCCGCAATGCCGTCGCAAAATCGCCGCTCTCGATCGCCGCGAGACCCTCGTCGACTCCGGCGAAGGCGGGCGCGGACGTAACCAACAGGGCGATCAGAACCAGGCGCTTCACGGCATCCCACACTCCAGGTGTGCGGATAACTCTATGTCTCCGCTGGCCGCGACGGAAGCGGCCGCCGAACAACTTCTCGTTAAGCCGCACTATCGCAAGACCGGTGAACGCATCGTCAGCCGGGCCGCCACTGCGGCCCGCAGGCCCAACGCCAGCACCTCGGAGGCCTCCCCGGTCACCGGGGCACCGACATCGGCCTGAAATTCACGAATGGCGCTCGCCGCTTTTGCCCCGATGCGCGCTTGCGGCGGGCCCGGGTCGTAGCCCAGCGTGCGCAGGCTCTCCTGGATATGGACTACCAAGGGTTTGTCGGACGGGGGAACCCCCGAGGCGCCTGGCCCCTCGGCCGGCGCGGCCGCCGTTGGCGCCGCCGGGACTCGCGCCAAGATCTGTTGCGCCTCTCGCCGGGCACGGGTCAGCTCGTCGAGGGACAGTCGTGCCGCGATCTGGTCGCGGTTGCGCCCCGCCTGCTCGGCCGCGCCGCCCGAACCTCCACGCATGGAAGCGGCCTCGTACCAGGCATAGGCCTGCACCGGATCGCCGGAAATGCCTTCGCCCCGTTCGAGGACAACGCCAAGATTGTTCATCGCCGCCACGACACCCCGGTCCGCCGCCCGCCGATACCATGCGGCCGCGGCGGCGGCATCGGGCGCAACGGCCCGGCCTTCCTCAAGCATCGCGCCAAGATTGAACTGCGCTTCGGGCTGCCCCTGTTCGGCGGCCCGACGATACCAGCGCAGGGCCTCGGCCTCGTCACGGGGAACGCCGTCGCCGCGTTCGTGCATCAGCCCGAGATTGGACTGGGCCTCGGCGAGGCCCGCTTCGGCCGCCTTCCGGTAGAAACGGGCGGCTTCGACATCGCTGCGCGGCACACCCCGTCCCTCGCGATAGGCAAGGCCGAGCCGGAAGGCGGCAAGCGCATATCCTTGATCGGCGGCGCGTTGGAACCAGGCGGCGCCCTCGGCGGGCGCAACAAGGCGTCCAAATTCATACTGGGCGGGCGCGAAGCCTTGATCGGCGGCCAGTCGATACCACATCGCCGCAGAGGCTATATCGCGCGGAACACCGCGACCGGTCGCGTGCATCAGACCGAGATCGAATCGGGCTTGCGGGACTCCCGCCAACGCCATCGGGAGGAATTCGCGCAGGGCCAGCGCGTAATCGCCACGGTCATAGGCCGCGACGGCGTCCTTCATTTCGCCGAAGGCCGGGCCAGCCAGCAGCCCGGCCATGAAGGCCGCCGGTAGGATGAATTTCATGGGCGAATCCCGATCAGTGGCGGCGGAGGGCGGCACCGATCGCCGGCCTCTCGGTCATCAATCGCCCTCTCCGTTTCCAGGCAGGGCGGCGGCCGGCTTCCGGCCGGCGATTGCGCGGGTTGAATCCGGCACGGCGCCATGGCGAGCGGCATCCAGCAGCTTTTTCACGTAGTAGCCTTGGAATAGATTGATGCCCAGGCCCTGCCCGGTTTCCACGGAGTCCGGGGAATCGCAGCGCGACATGATGATACGCGCCTGCCCGCTTTTTTCGATCATGGCACGCACACCTGGCTTCTGCCACTCGGCCGCCTGGTCCTTGTGGTGAAAGACCTTGACGAAATCGGCCTCCAAATTTTCCCGATCGATCATCGACAACATGTCGGGCGTGACGCCATCGATCGCGACGCGATAGCCGCGCTTGCGCAGAAAATCGCGGGCGGCGCGAAAGGCGCCGAGGTCTTAGAAGACGTCGACTTTATTGATCTCGATAATGATGCCGCCGCGACTGGCGGCCTTCAAATTGCTGTCGAATTTGAGAAAGTCGTCGCCAAGAAGCGTGGGAACATTGAGGTTGATGCTGACCTTCGCCACGGCCCTTTCGCTTTCGCGGTTCAACATGACGAGGACCTGCCGATCGAGCGACAGCGTCAATTGCTGAAAGAGCCACCGCGCATTGCGCAAATCGACCTTGGGGAAAAGCTGGGCACGGAGATCCTTGATCGAAACATAGATTTCCTCGAAGACCATGACCGGGGGTTTGTCGCGGAGAAGAACGCAGACGGGCTGGCGCCGGACATAGGGGCTGATATCCGCGGTTTGCAGAACACCTTCGACCTCGCCAACGGTCTTGGACGACAGCTTCGCCAATTTTTTTTCGGCGGCGACGGGATGGCCGAAATGGGGCTTCTGCGTCTGGAGGGATTTTTCCGCGGTCGTCGCAACCCGGTTCACGACGACTCGAAATTGCGCCAAATCCGCGTCGAGGTCGTACCATTTGACCAACTTTTCGTAGTCCGTCCCGGTGCCCGCCTCATAGGTCAGCGGGTCTTCGGTGAAGACCAGCCGAATCTGCTTGGCCAGTTCGTTGAGGGCGTGTTGGTCCTTAGCCGAGAAGACGAAGATGACGTCGCTGTTCTGAAGTTGGAAGACCTGGCCGCCAAAATCGCGCGCCAGGGTCTCCACCGTGTTGACGGCGATTTTCAGGAAGTGGTGATTGCGTCGATAGAAGGGGGATTCGGATAGCCGCAGGTGAACGGCATACATATTCTGAGAATTCTTGGCGAGGCGATCGACGTAGTTCCTAAGGTGCAGCTCCACATAACTTGACGGCTCTTTCATCCACTGCCACTCCGCGACGGGCCGTCACCTAAGCCCTGAGCCGGCCCGAATCGACCGCATCCTAGCCGGTTTTTCCCCGAATCAAGACTTTTTTGCGCCGGTGTCAGGGCAGATCGAGCGCCAGAAGCTCGCTGTCCTCGATGGCCTCAATCGTCAGTTCCGCCATGTCCCAGACGGCGACGCCGTCGCGCGCTTTTATCGCCACGTCGTTGAGGGAGAGGCGACCGCGAGCCGCCACGAGATATACACGCCGCCCGGGCTCCAGCCGGTGCCTCACCGATTGGCCGGCCCCCAGAGTTGATCGGCCCCCATTAGGTGGTCCGGGTTGAATGTTAGTGCATTGCTTCCTCCCTGGCCATTGCCGCCTGGAGGTGGAGCGTAGCGGAACCGGAAGGCGGCAATGGCGGTGTCGCGGTTTCCGGGGCCGGCGGTCGGTAGCCGAG
>CANFCX010000005.1 GCA_947445225.1 Rhodospirillales bacterium | reverse complement strand
GCTGCCTGGAGGGGTATTACGCGACCGAATGCGCGCTGCAAGGGGCCAAGGTCCTTGGCGTGGAAGGTAAACTTCTCAACCTCAAGAAATGCGAATTCACCAAATCGGTGCTCGGCCTGAAAAACCTATCCTACGTCCAGGACGACGCTATGAAAGTGACGAAGGGCAAATACGGATCCTTCGATGTCGTCATTTCCCTCGGCCTGCTCTACCACCTCGACGATCCCTTCCGGTTCCTGAAGAACATGGCCGGGCTGTGCACCGATTTCATCGTCATCGACACACATGTCGCTTGGGAGGGCCAGCCCAAGATCATCCGCCAGAAACACAAAAGCTGGAAACCGGAATTGTCCCCTATCAAGGACTACGTGTTCGAGGGCAAGACCTATCGCGGTTGCGATTACCGGGAATTCGATCCGGGCGCGAGCCAATTGCACAAGGACCTGTCCGCCACGGCGTCGCTGAAGAACGATTTTTCCGTGTGGCTGACAGAAGAATCCCTGGTCGCCCTTCTGCGCGACGTCGGCTTCGAGCAGGTGCAAAAGATGGTGTTCGCGCCGACCGAGGATTTGTGGTGGGCCGACATCCGCACGCAGTCGCGTGTTCTTATGGTGGCGGTCAAGAAACGCCGGCCGTTCCGCTCGAAGCTGTTCGGCGGGCGGTAAGGCTTTAGGCCGACTTTTCTTCTTCGGTGGTCTCGTCGAGGCTGTAGCCGGCGGCGCGGACGGTGCGGATGATGTCGAGATCGTCGGGGCCGTTCAACGCCTTGCGCAGACGGCGAACGTGGACATCAACGGTGCGCGGCTCGACATAGATGTCGCGGCCCCAGACGGAGTCCAGAAGCTGCTCGCGGCTGAAGACGCGGCCGGGCCGCTCCATTAGATGTTTGAGCAGGCGGAACTCCGTCGGTCCGAGATGGATCGAACGGCCGGCGCGGCTGACGCGATGTGAACCGAGGTCCATCTCGACGCCGCCGAACGTCAATTTGCCGGCGATCTCGGCCGGTTTGGCCCGGCGCAGCAGGGCCCGCACCCGCGCCATCAGCTCGTTGGTGGAGAACGGCTTGGCGACGTAATCGTCGGCGCCGCAATCAAGGCCGCGGACGCGGTCGGCCTCCGAGCCACGGGCGGTCAACATCAATACCGGAATGTCTCGGGTTTCGGGTTTGCGCCGAATCTGCCGGCAGACCTCGATGCCCGATACATGCGGCAACATCCAGTCGAGGATGAGAAGATCGGGCACACCGTCGGCCACCGCGCTCAACGCCTCTTCGCCGTCTCCGGCGGCGGCCACGTCGAAGCCGGCCTTTTCCAGATTGTAACGCAGCAATTCAACGACGGCGTCTTCGTCCTCGACGACCAGGATGCGCTGTTTCATTGGGGAGCGGCTCCTTTCTCACCGGGGCCGGGCTTGATCACGGCGAAGGCGGTGGAATCGCCCTTGGGCCGGACCGCGGCGATCGGTTTGCCATGGACCATGAAATGGATGGTCTCGGCGATGTTCGTGGTGTGGTCGCCGATGCGCTCGATGTTTTTTGCGATGAACAAAAGATGGGTGCAGGCGCTGATGTTCCTGGGATCTTCCATCATATAGGTCAACAGCTCGCGGAACAGGCTGTTGTAGGTATCGTCGACTTCCTCGTCGCGATTCCATACGGCTTCCGCCTTCGCCGCGTCTTTGTCGACGAAGGCGTCGAGCACGTCCTTGATCATTTGCTGGACCTGGCGGCCCATGCGCGGCAGGGAATTCATGGGGCGGGCCAACGGCATCTGGTTCAAGGCGATGGACCGTTTGGCGACGTTGGCGGCGTAATCGCCGATGCGCTCGATATCGGAGGCGATCTTGAGCGCGGCGACGATCAACCGAAGATCGCTCGCCATCGGTTGACGCAAAGCGAGCAGGCGAACCACCGACGCGTCCACCTCGCGTTCGAGTTGGTCGATGCGCTGGTCGCTCTCGATGACGCCGGCGGCGCTGTCGCTGTCGCGGCCGACGAGTGCGTCGACGGCATCGGCGAGTTGGGTTTCGGCCAATCCGCCCATCTCCGCGATCGTCTTGTTCAGGCGGCGCAGGTCTTCGTCGTAGGATTTGACGGTATGTGTGCTGTCGCTGTTCATGGATGTCCTTTTCCGGGTTCGCGACGTCAGCCGAAGCGTCCGGTGACGTAATCGAGCGTCTTGGTCACCTTGGGCGCGGTGAACAATATCTCGGTCTCGCCGAATTCGATCAGGCGGCCGAGATACATGAACGCCGTGTTGTCGGAGACACGCGCCGCTTGCTGCATATTGTGCGTAACGATGATGATGGTGTAGCGGCCTTTGAGTTCGTCGATCAGCTCCTCGATTTTCGAGGTGGCGATGGGATCGAGCGCCGAACAGGGCTCGTCCATCAAAAGCACCTCCGGATCGGCGGCGATGGCGCGGGCGATACACAGGCGTTGTTGCTGACCGCCCGACAATCCCAAGGCGCTTTCCTTAAGCCGATCCTTCGCCTCGTCCCAGAGGGCGGCACCCTTCAACGCACGTTCGCAGGTCTCTTCGAGCACGTTGCGATCGCGCACGCCATCGATCCGCAGGGGATAAACCACGTTCTCGAAAATCGACATCGGAAACGGGTTGGGCTTTTGGAAGACCATGCCCATCCGTTTGCGCAGCGCGATGACGTCGACTCCGGGACCGTAGAGATCGTGGCCCTCGATGCGCATGTCGCCGTTTATCGTCACGTCGTCGATGAGATCGTTCATGCGATTGAGACAACGCAGCAGCGTCGACTTGCCACAGCCCGAAGGGCCGATCAGCGCGCAGACCAGGCCGCGCGGCACCGAAAACGTGATGTCGAACAATGCCTGCTTCTTGCCGTAGAACAGGTTGAACCCATCGACGTCGATGACGGTGCCCTCGGCGCCGGCACGGACATGGTACACGGTCCCGCTTTCGTCTGGCTGGATGCTGCGCGCAACGGTCGCCATTTTTTCGTCTCCGCCTTTCTCGGGGCCCTAGAACTGACCGCCAACAAATTTCCGTTTGAGCCGGTTGCGCACGACGATCGCCGTCGCGTTCATCAACGCGACCAGCGCGATCAGAAGCAATGTCGTCACGAAAACCATCGGCTTTCCGGCCTCGGAATTCCTCGATTGGAAACCCACGTCATAGATGTGGAAACCCAGGTGCATGAAGCTGCGTTCGAAATGGATGTACGGGAAGATGCCGTCGATCGGAAGCTCCGGGGCCAATTTGACGACCCCAACCAGCATCAGCGGCGCGACTTCGCCGGCGCCGCGCGCCATCGCCAGAATCAAGCCCGTCATGATGCCGGGCATGGCCCGCGGCAACACGATGCGGTGGATGGTCTGCCATTTGGAGGCGCCGCAGGCCAGCGAGCCTTCACGCATCGAACGCGGCACCGCGGCCAAGGCTTCTTCGGTGGCGACGATCACGACCGGCACGGTGAGCAACGCCAAGGTCAAGGCCGACCATAACAACCCGCCGGTGCCGAAGGTCGGATTGGGAAGCCGTTCGGGAAAAAAGACCTGGTCGATCGTGCCGCCGACGATATAGGCGAAGAAGCCAAGGCCAAACACGCCGTACACGATGGACGGAACGCCCGCGAGGTTGTTGACCGAGATGCGGACGATGGAAACCAGCCGTCCTTGCCGGGCGTATTCGCGCAGGTAGAGCGCCGTCATCACGCCAAAGGGCGCCACCGCCACGACCATCAACAAGGTCATGGCGAAGGTGCCGAAAATCGCCGGCAGGACGCCGCCTTCGGTATTGGCCTCGCGCGGCTCCGCCGTCAGAAACTCGCCCCACCGCGAAAAATAGACGCCGAGCCTCGCCAATACCGATAAATCATTGGCCGGATAGAAACGCACGATGTCGGCAAGGTTCTGCGATTTCTCGCGCCCCCCGATTTCGGTGAGCGTGATCGTGTAGCGCGCGTTTTCGGCCTTCAACGCCGCGGCCCGTGCCGCCAATCCCTCATATTCGCCGGTCAGCGTAACGACGCGGGCGTCGGTCCGCCGTGCCGCGTCGGCGTAGTCGGTCGCGGGCCCGCCGCTCCGCAATTCCACCTTGCGCAAGGCGAGTCTCTCGGACTCGATCTGCTGGTTAACGCGGCCGATCTCGTCGTGTTCGATCTCGCGAATCTGCCGCCAGCGTCGCCGCGCCTCGTCATGAGCGGCCACCAGGCGATCCAGCGGAATTCCGCCGGCGTAGAACGTGGCGCCCGCCAGGTCGACGGATTTGATGCGGCCGATGAAAGCACCCCATTCCAGCCGCTCGAATAGATAGAGGTCGGGCGGCGTGGCCACGCGCGCGACCGCATAGTCGGTTATCCAACGAAAATCGTCGCCATAGAGATCGAAATTGCCGGTGCGGTACAGCGTGCGGTCGGCGAAGCCAAGGTTTGTCTCGATCCCTGCCCGTACCGCCGCCGGGAGGGCGGCGACTTCGGTCGCCGGTGGCCGGAAATCTTCGGTGCGTGTGGGCTCGCCGGCGATGACATCGCCATTGACCAGGGTCACGACATGGATCGGTCGCGGATAGAAGGTGGCGAATCCGTTCCACAGGACCAGCAACAGCAGACCCGCGACCATCATCACGCCGAAAGCGAGCGCTCCGCCCAGCCCCCACAAAAAGGGCTCGCCGCGCGCCCGAAGATCGGTCGGCCGGCTGGTGGCTCGCGCCGCGCCGGATGTGGTGAAGGTGTGGCCGGAATCGGGGGGCATGGACATCGGCTCTTAGAGCTGAAAGGCGCGCTTGCGGAAGCGCTGGCGAATCATTTCCGCGGCTGTGTTGATGACGAAGGTCATGACGAACAAAGTCAGCGCGGCGAGGAACAGCGTGCGATAGAGCGTGCCGTCCTTCACCGATTCCGGCAGCTCCACGGCGATGTTGGCGGACAAGGCGCGCAGCCCGTTGAAGACGTTCCAGTCGAGGATGGGCGTGTTACCCGCCGCCATGACCACTATCATGGTTTCGCCGACGGCGCGCCCCATGCCGACCATGATACCGGCGAACACGCCACTCATCGCGGTGGGCAGGATCACGCGCGTCGCCGTCTGCCAGGGTGTGCCGCCGCAGGCCAAACTCGCCGCCCGCAGATGTTCGGGAACCGAATTCAGCGCGTCCTCGGCGATGGTGTAGATGATCGGGATGACGGCGAACCCCATGGCGAAGGCGACGATCAGGGTGTTGCGCTGAACATACGTGCCGACAACACCGCCGCGCAGATCCGCGCCCAGCGCCGCCAGGATTTCGGCGATGCCATAGGCAATCGCCGCCGACCCCGTCAGCAGAACCAGCCAACGCAGCATGGCCACCACCCCATCCTTGCGCGTGCGGTCGGCGATCGCGCGCAGCCAAGGCAGATCGAGCCGCTCCGCGGCCAATTGCGCGGCCAGGAAAGACACGGGAAAGAGCAGAATGAACAAGAACGGCGTCGCCCTTCCCGTGCTGCCGTTCACCCACGCCCGGAAGTCGCCGGCGAAGAACACATATTCGAATGCGGGGCCGAGCAGGGTGGCGAGATAGACGCCCAACGCGACGGTCGCGAATATCATGAGGAGCTTTGGCACGCCGTCCAGCCGCAGCGCCCAGTCGATGGGCAGAATCTGCCACAGATGCGCCGCCACGAGCAGGGACAGCGGCACCACGACGACCGCGAGAATCACCGCCGCGATCCAGGTCTCGACGATTGGCGCCAGGATCAGCGCGGCGATGAAGCCCAGCACCACGGAGGGCAGCGAGGCCATCATTTCCATCGCCGGCTTGACGACGGAACGCGCCCGGCGATTGAGGAATTCCGAGGTATAGATCGCCGCCAACAGCGCCACCGGCACCGCGAACAAGAGGGCATAAACCGTGCCCTTGATCGTGCCGAAGATCAGGGGGATCAGGGAAAGCTTGGCCTCGAAACTATCGGTGCCGGCGGATGATTGCCATGTATAGCCGGGCTCCGAATAGCCTTCGTACCAGACCTGTCCGAAGATCGTCTTCAGCGTCGTCTCCGGGTGCGGGATGCTGACACGCCAGAAATCGACCTTGCCGTCGCCGCCGAAGGCAAAGACACCGTCGTCGCGCGGGCTGAGCAGGACATGGCGACCGCCCGCGCTCTCGGCGTGGCTCAGTTTGAGCAGGGTCTGCTCGCTGGTGCCGTGCCGGATCCAAAGACCGTCGGCCGTGCCGGTGACGAACATCTTGCCGCGCTGGCTCGCGCCGAACCCGGTGACGGCGGCGGCATGGGGCTCCAGATCGTGGGCCCGGATCAGTCTATAGCCGTCGCCGGTCGAAGCGCTCTCGCGCTGGAGGCGAAAATAGCCGGCGACCGTGCCGTCGGTCCCAGCCACCATCAACGACTGCTCGCCGATCAGGAAACCGAAAGCCGAAAGCCGGGCATCGCGCGGCAGCAGATCGACCGTCTCCGCCAACACCGGCGCGTTCAGGTTCCGCGTGTCGTAGCGGTAGACGGTGCCGCCCGCATCGGCGACATAGGCCTGATCGGCGTTCGCGGTCAAAAGAACCCGCGCCACCTGTGTTCCCACGGGCAAGGGCGGCAGGGTCGCCGTCGTTATCGTCGTGCGCGCCGCGCCGGTGAGCAGGTTCATTCGCGTTTCGGCGCTGCTCAGCCGCACGACGCCCTTGGAATCGACGGTGACGAACGCCCGGCTCGGACGTTCGATCGTGCCGCCGACACGGTAGTCGATCGCCACGATGGCGGCGCCCTCGGCGATCGGCTGCGCCGCATCGGTCGCGACGCCGACACCGATCCGCCGGTATTGACCGCCCGGCGCCGCGGCATAGACCACCTTGCCGTCGGTCGAATCTCCGTTTGCCAGCCGCGTCAGCCCCGGCGGTAGGGAATCGCCCGCGATGACGCCGGCCGTCGGGTCGAGGCGCGCGAAGCGCACATGGCCGTCGGCGAAGCCAAAGGCCATGTCGCGCCAGTCGAGCGTGCGCGACGCCGCCGTGGCCACGCCGCCGCCGAAGTCGAGATTGTTCACGGTAAGGGCCGCGCCCGTCGGCAGATGAAAGGCCGAGACGCGGCCATCGTCGCCGATCAGGATGCCGACGGTGTTGTATTCATCGACCGCGACGAAACGTGGATTGCCGGCGCCATTGGCAATGTCGCGCTGGAAATGGCCGGTGACGGAGGCGCCGAGAAACAGAGGTATGGCGACCTGGAGCAGGAAGATCATGATACCGAACACGGCGAGGATGATCGCCAGACCGCCGATCCGAATCGTCCAGTCGGCGACGCGGTCGGCGATCAATACCGAGCGCCGCGTGACGCGAGCCTTTGGCCGTATCGGCGCTGTCTGGGATTTCGGCGTGGCGGGTGCTTGCATGGGGTCCGTTCGTCCGGCAAGGCCCGCCTAAGAATTGCGGAGGCGGGCGCGCGCCCGCCTCCGCCGGCAGGCTTACATCATCAAACCAAGTATCTTGAGATCGTTCATCACCAGAGGCGCGGTGACCGGAAAGTACCCGTCCTTGATCACGCCCTGCTGCCCTTGCTTGGACAACACGAACTTGATGAACTCGGCGCGGGCCGGGTCGAGCGGCTGGTTCGGGTTCTTGTTGAAATAGACATAGAGGAAACGCGCGATCGCGTAATCGCCGCTATAGGCGTTGTCGGCGTTGGCCTCGATGCATTTGTCGCCGGTCTTGCGGGAAATCGCCACGGCGCGGACGTCGGCGGTCTTGTAGCCGATGCCGGAATAACCGATGGCGAATTTGTCCGAAGCGATGCCCTGGACCACGGCCGAGGAGCCGGGCTGTTCCTTCACGCTGTCCTTGAAGTCGCCATTGGCCATCGCTTCTTCCTTGAAATAGCCATAGGTGCCGGACGCGGAATTGCGGCCATACAGCGACATCGGCCGGGCGGCCCATTCGCCGGTCATGCCGATATCGCCCCAGGTCTTGATGTCCTTGTCGAGGCCGCTTTTGCGGGTCTTGGAGAAGATCGCATCGACCTGTTGCAGGGACAGGCAGGCGATCGGGTTGTCCTTGTGGACGAACACCGCCAGCGCATCGACGGCGGTGCGCATGGCCACGGGCTTGTAGCCGAATTTCTTCTCGAATTCGTCGGCTTCGGTGGCGCGCATCGGACGCGACATCGGACCGAATTGGGCGGTGCCGGCAACCAGGGCCGGCGGCGCGGTTCCCGATCCCTTGCCTTCGATCTCGATCTTGACGTTGGGGTACATGGCCTTGAAGCCTTCCGCCCACAACGTCATCAAGTTGTTGAGCGTGTCGGAGCCGATCGACTTGATGCTGCCGGACACGCCGCTGACTTGTTTGTAGTCGGGCAGAGCCGGGTCGAGGTTGACGGTTTGCGCGGCGACGGCGAAGGGCGCCGTCAGCACCACGGCAAACGCGGCCAATGCGGATTTGCGGTTCATTACAACTCTCCGATCTGTTGAGGGCGTGAGGACGCGCCGGCTGCGCCGGACGGGCCGCAAGGCGCTTCCAACCCCCAAGCTAGGATCGCACCGCAAATGATTTACTACGGTTCCGTGACAGTTTTGTGACGCCAACTTGGTACGCCCCTCACGCCGCCGTGGCGGGCAGTCTGACCGTAAAGGTACTTCCGCGGCCCGGCTCGCTGTCCACCTCGAGTTTGCCCCGGTGGCGGTTGAGGATGTGTTTGACGATGGCCAGGCCGAGGCCGGTTCCGCCCAAGGCCCGCGACCGGCCGGCGTCGACGCGGTAGAAACGCTCGGTCAGGCGCGGCAAATGCTCGCGCGCGATGCCGTCGCCTTCGTCGGCGACGGTTATGGCGACATTGCGGCCGTCCGCCGTCAGTGCGGCGCGGATGCGGACGGAGGTTCCCGGCCGGCCGTACTGAATGGCGTTGGCGATCAGGTTTTGGAAGACCTGGGCCAATTGATCGGCATCGCCGGGGATCGGCTTGAGGCCGTCGGCGGCGTGGAAGTCGAGCGCCATTTCCTTCGCCTCGGCCTGCGGCGCCAGCGAGTCGATGACACCGCGCACGGCCGCACCCAGATCGACAAGCCCATCCGCCGGCGTGTGCTCCTCCAATTCGATGCGCGACAGGGACAACAGATCGGCGACCAGCCGGCTCATGCGGCTCGCCTGGGCATGCATGATGGCCAGGAAACGATCATGCGCCTCGATATCGTCGCGGGCCGGACCGCGCAGCGTTTCGGTGAAGCCGAGCAGCGAGGTAAGCGGCGTGCGCAATTCGTGGCTGACATTGGCCACGAAATCGGCGCGCATGCGTTCGGATCGCCGGATCATGGTCAGGTCGCGCAGGCAGATCGCGGCCTTGGCTTCCGCCGCGGCCGGACGCAAGGCTTCGACGCGGGCGCTGAATTCACGCGTCACCTGGCCGGTAAGGGTGACATCGATGTCCCGGCTATCGCCGCCGGCAATGGCCAACTCGACCGCCGCCAGGATCGCGGGGTCGCGCAAAACAGCGGCAAGGTCCCGGCCGACGATGGTTCGCCCGAACAGGGACTGGGCGGCGCGATTGGCCTGAACGATTCGTTCGTGGGCGTCGATCAACAAAAAGGGATCGGGCAGCACGTCGATGACCGCCGATTCGGCTTCGCGCCAGCCGGCTTTCTCCCCCCGCAGCCGCTCCAGCGCGCGCCCCAGACGCGCCAACGCGGCGGAAAACGCGCCGATGGCGGCGGCCGGAGGAAACCGCGGCTGCGGTTCATTGGCGCCTTCGGCGAGGTTGTCCATGTAAAGTCGCAATCTTTCCATGGCATCGAGATGGGGGCGCACCATCAGCGCGACCACGAAAGCGATCGCCAGCACGCTGAGAAACGCGGTCGAGCCGGAAAGCGCGTCGGTCGCCGCCAGCACGGCCAACACCAACGCCGCCGGCGCAACCAGCGCGAGGGCGAATATCGTCAATCGGTCCCAACGTAGGCGCGGCTCGGACATGTCAGAATAAGAGGTGCTTTGGGCATCCGCGGTCAAGCCCGCGGTTCAACAACCGGCGAAGGCAGGCGTCAATGGCGCAAACATCCACGCATCAAAGAAAGACGGTCAACCTTGCCCTCCAGGGCGGCGGTTCACATGGCGCCTTCACCTGGGGCGTGCTCGATCGCTTGCTCGAGGATGACGGTTTCGACATCGAGGGTATCTCCGGAACCAGCGCGGGCGCCATCAACGCCGCGGTGCTCGCCGCCGGTCTGATGGATGGCGGCCGGCCGGGCGCGCGCAAGGCCCTGGACGAATTCTGGCGGCGCCTGAGCGACGTCGCATCCGTCGCGACCGGACCGTTGAGCGCCTTCGATTGGATGAAAGGCGGTTGGAACACCGATCTTTCGCCGGGTTTTGTGGCCTTCGATCTGTTCAGCCGTCTGATCTCGCCACGTGACGCAAACCCGCTGGACTTCAATCCGCTGCGCGACCTGCTGCATGAAACCTGCCGATTCGAAGCGCTGCGCGAGCGTTCGCCGGTAAAGCTGTTCATTTGCGCGACCAATGTCCTTTCGGGCGACCTCAAGGTTTTCACCGCCGAAGAAGTGACGGTGGACGCGCTGTTGGCTTCGGCCTGCCTTCCTTTCCTGTTCCAGGCGGTGAAGATCGGCGCCGAGCATTATTGGGATGGCGGTTACATGGGAAATCCCGCCATTTTCCCGCTGATCGACGGCTGCGGCTGCGGCGACGTGGTGATCGTGCAGATCAACCCGTTTCGGCGTCAGGAACCGCCGGCCGACGCCCGCGCGATCCTCGATCGGGTCAATGAAATCAGCTTCAACGCCACGTTGTTGCGGGAGTTGCGCGCCATCGAACTGGTCAGCTCGATGGCCGCGGAGGGCGTGAAAACACGCCGGCACCTACGGCAGGTTCGCATTCATTTGGTTGGCAACGAACCCCTGATGGCGGGGCTTGGCCTGGCCAGCAAGCTCAACGCCGATTGGGCCTTCCTTACCCACCTCCGCGACGAAGGCCGCAAGACCGGTGCGCGCTGGCTGAAGAAAAATCGCGATTCGATCGGGACGCGATCGAGTTTTGAACTGCCGCGTTAGCGGCAAACCTAACGCAGCGATTCATGCGCGGCCAGCGCCGCCAGGTTCACCAGATCGGTCACCGTCGCCCCCATCGGCACGATCTGCGCGGGTTTGGACAAGCCGATCAACAGCGGCCCCACGACCGTGGCGCCGCCCAGCTTCTGGACCAGTTGATAGCCGATGTTCGCGGAATGCAGCCCGGGCATGATCAGAACGTTGGCCGGACCGGAAAGGCGGCAGAAGGGATAAAGCGAACGCATCAAATCGCGGTCGAGCGCGACGGCGGCCGAAATGTCGCCGTCGAATTCGAAATCGACCTCGCGTTCGGCGAGGAGATGCACGGCGTCGCGCACGAATTGCGCCTTTTCCCACATCGGGTTGCCAAAATTGGAAAAAGACAGGAAGGCGACGCGGGGTTCGTGGCCAAGCTGGCGGGCCTTGGCGGCGGCGGCCACGGCGATGTCGGCCATCTGCTCCGGCGTCGGCAGTTCATGCACCGTGGTATCGGCGAGAAACACGGTGCGCCCGCGGGCGAGCACGATGGTCAGGCCGAAAACGAGTTTTCCGGCTTTCGCCGGAAGCACGCGCCGGATTTCATCCAGCGACACCAGATAACTGCGTGTGGTTCCGGTGATCAGGGCGTCGGCATCGCCGCAGGCAACGATGAGAGCGGCGAAAACGTTTCTGTCCTGATTGACCATGCGCTGGCAATCGCGTTTCAAGAAGCCCTGCCGTTGCAGGCGCTGATAGAGGAATTCGGTGTAGCGCTCGTTGTCCTTCGACAGGGCGGCATTGTGAATTTCCAGACCGGTCGCCTCGCCAAGCCCGATCCGCTTCATGGTCTCGGCGATGCGTTCGGCGCGCCCGATCAACACGGGCTTTCCGAAACCGCCGTTGCGGAAGATGACGGCCGCGCGGATGACGCGTTCTTCTTCACCTTCGGCAAACACCACCCGGCGGGGGTTGGCGCGGACGGTCTCGAAGATGGCGTCGAGGCTGGCGGCGGTGAGATCGCGCAAACGCCCCAGGCGCTTGCGATAGGCGCCCATGTCCGCGATCGGGCGGCGGGCGACGCCGCTGTCCATGGCGGCCTTGGCCACCGCCGGAGGCACCACCGAGATCAGGCGCGGGTCGAAGGGCACGGGAATGATGTAGTCGGGGCCGTAACGCAGGCGGGTGCCGGCATACGCGTCGTCGATTTCGTCGGGCACATCCTCGCGGGCCAGTGCCGCGATGGCCTTCACAGCCGCCACCTTCATCGCGTCGTTGATGGTGCGGGCGCGCACATCGAGGGCACCGCGAAAGATGTAGGGGAAGCCGAGGACGTTGTTGACCTGATTGGGATAGTCGGAGCGGCCGGTGGCGACGATCGCGTCGGGGCAAACGGCTTTGACTTCCTCAGGCGTGATCTCGGGGTCGGGGTTGGCCATGGCGAAAAGGACGGGCCGGGCGGCCATGCTCTTGACCATGTCCTGGGTCACGGCGCCTTTCGCCGATAGACCGAGGAAGACGTCCGCGCCCTCCATCGCCTGTTGCAGCGTCCTCGCCTTGGTCGGTACGGCATGAGCCGATTTCCACTGGTTCATGCCGTCGGTGCGGCCCTGATAGATGACACCCTTGGTGTCGCAAAGGATGGCGTTGCCGTGCGGCAGGCCCATGGCCTTCAGCAGCTCGATGCAGGCGATGGCGGCGGCGCCGGCGCCGTTGACGACGACGCGGATTTTCCCGATGTCGCGGCCGGTCAGGTCCAAGGCATTGATCATGCCGGCGGCGGTGACGATCGCCGTGCCGTGCTGATCGTCATGGAAGACGGGGATATCGAGCAAATCGCGCAGACGCTGCTCGATGATGAAACATTCGGGCGCGCGGATGTCCTCGAGATTGATGCCGCCAAAACTGGTGCCGAGGAAACGCACGCAATTAACGAACTCATCGACGTCCTTGGTGTCGATTTCGAGATCGATGCCGTCGATGTCGGCGAATCGCTTGAACAGGACCGCCTTGCCCTCCATGACCGGCTTGGCGGCGGCGGGGCCCAAATCGCCCAGGCCGAGAACGGCGGTGCCGTTGGAGATGACCGCGACGGTGTTGCCCTTGGTCGTGTAGTCGTAGACGAGGTCGGGGTTCTCGGCGATCCTCAGGCAGGGCCAGGCCACGCCCGGCGAATAGGCCAGCGACAGGTCGCGCTGGGTGGTCAGCGGTTTGGTCGGGCTGATTTCAAACTTGCCCGGGCGGCCGGAGGCATGAAGGTTGAGAACCTCCTCTTCGGTCACGCGCAGGCTAGGGTCGGTCACGGGGGTGCGGCGCCTCTCTCGGCGAAAACCGGGCTAAAGCCTTGTTTTTTCGACATGTCATGTTAAACCGGGCATTCATCGGCGTCAAAGCGCGCGACGCTTGGATGCCGCAGGGAGAGCCCGGACGTGCCCGCACCCAGCGCCCGTAACGCCGCCCAGGAAACGCCCGCCGCCGAGGCGACGCCGTTGATGGCCCAGTATTTGGAGATCAAGCGGGCCCATCCCGGCTGCCTGCTTTTCTACCGCCTCGGCGATTTCTATGAGCTGTTTTTCGACGACGCGTTGGCGGCGTCCAAGGCGCTCGACCTCACCTTGACCCACCGCGGTCGCCATGAAGGCGCCGAAGTGCCGATGTGCGGCGTTCCCGTCCACACCGCCGAAACCTATCTCGCGCGGCTCATCCGCCGCGGCTTCCGCGTCGCCGTCTGCGAGCAAATCGAAGACCCCGCGGAAGCCAAGAAAAGAGGCGGCAAGACCGTGGTGCGGCGCGAGGTCGTGCGCCTGATCACGCCCGGCACGTTGACCGAGGATAGTTTGCTCGACGCCCGGCGCCACAATTTCCTGGCCGCGCTCGCCGACATCGGCGGCGAACTTGGCCTGGCCTGGCTCGATCTGTCGACCGGCGCGGTGCAGACTCAGGCAATCGCCGCGACCGAACTGGCCGCCGCGCTCGCCCGCATCGAACCCGGCGAATTGCTGCTGCCCGACCGCCTTCTCGAAAGGCCGGAGTTGTTCGAGCCCTTCGCCGATTGGAAGGATCGGCTGTCACCACTGCCGGCCGCGCGTTTCGACAGCGAATCGGCGCGTCGCCGCCTTGAATCCACCTATGGGGTCAAGGCGCTGGAGGCGTTCGGCCAGTTCAGCCGCGCCGAAATCGCCGCCTGTGGGACTCTGGTCGACTATGTCGAGCTGACCCAGAAGGGCAAGGTACCGAGGCTGGAACCGCCGCAGCGGCTGCGCGCCGGCGCGACGATGGAAATCGATGCGGCGACCCGGCGTAATCTCGAATTGCACCAAAACCTCGCCGGCGAACGGCGCCAAAGCCTGCTCGGGGTCATCGATCTTACGTTGACGGCCGCTGGCGCCCGCTTGCTTTCGGCGCGGCTGGCCGCTCCCCTCACCGACGCCCAAGCCATCGGCGAACGTCTCGACGGCGTGACCTATTTCGTCGAAGCGCCGGGAAAACGCGACGGGCTGCGCGGCCACCTGCGCCATTGCCCCGATATCGAACGTTCCTTGTCGCGTCTGGGTCTTGGCCGCGGCGGCCCGCGCGACCTCGCCGCCATTCGCGACGGATTGGCGGCGACCGCGACGCTTCGGGAATTGATGAGCGGCGACGGCTTGGTCCGGCCCCCGGCGGCGCTGACCGATGTCCTCCGCGATTTGGGCGAACATGAGGTGCTGGTGGAGCGGCTGGGCCGCGCGCTGGGCCCGTCATTGCCGCTCGCCGCCCGCGATGGCGGGTTCATCGCCGCCGGTTATGCCGCGCCGCTCGATGAATTACGGGCGCTGCGCGACGAAAGCCGCCAGCTCATCGCCGGGCTCCAGTCGCGTTATGCCGAAGAATGCGGCGTGACCTCGCTCAAAATTCGCCACAACAATGTCATCGGCTATTACGTCGAAATTTCCGCCGCCCATGCAGGCAAACTCACGGGAAAATTCATCCACCGCCAGACGATGGCGGGGGCGATGCGGTTCACGACGACGGAATTGGCCGAACTTGCCGACCGCATCACCGGCGCCGCCGACAAGGCCTTGGCGCTGGAACTGAATTTGTTCGCCGATTTGACCGGCGAAGTCATGGCGCGGGCCGAGCCCATCGCCCTGGCGGCGCGTTCGATCGCCGCGCTTGATGTTGCCTCGGCCTTGGCCGAGGTCGCGGTCGAACGGCGTTATGTGCGGCCGCTGGTGGATGACAGCGTGGCGTTTTCCATAAAAGGCGGCCGGCATCCCCTGGTCGAGGCGGCCCTCGGCGGTTCCGCGAGCGGGACCTTCGTTCCCAATGATTGCGCGCTGCCGCCGGAGAGCCGGCTGTGGCTTGTCACCGGCCCCAACATGGCCGGTAAAAGCACTTTCCTTCGCCAGAACGCGATTATCGCCGTGCTGGCCCAGGCGGGTTCCTTCGTGCCGGCGGAGGCCGCGCATATCGGCATCGTCGACCGGCTGTTCAGCCGCGTGGGCGCGGCCGACGATCTCGCGCGCGGGCGTTCGACCTTCATGGTCGAAATGGTCGAAACCGCCGCTATTCTCAATCAGGCGGGGCCACGGGCGTTGGTCATCCTCGATGAAATCGGTCGCGGCACGGCGACCTTCGATGGCCTATCCATCGCCTGGGCCACGGTCGAACATCTTCACGACCGCAACGCTTGCCGCGCTTTATTCGCCACGCATTATCACGAACTGACCGCGCTAGCGGCCCGGCTGCGCGGGTTGGCCTGCCACACCATGCGCGTGAAGGAGTGGCAGGGCAGCGTCGTGTTCCTGCACGAGGTTGCTTCCGGCGTCGCCGACCGTTCCTATGGCATTCACGTCGGCCGCCTCGCCGGGCTGCCGCCGGCGGTCGTGGCCCGCGCCGAGGAAATATTGGCGGTGCTCGAAAAGGGCGAACAAGCGGGTGCGCTGGCGCGGCTCGCCGACGATTTGCCCCTGTTCCGCGCGGCGCCTCCGGCTCCGTCGAAAACCTCCCCCCTGACCGACGCGCTGGCCGCGATCAATCCCGACGAGTTGTCGCCGAAGGAGGCGCTGGAGGCCCTTTATCGCCTCAAGGCTCTCGGTCAATGATGCCGCCGGACGAATTCCGAACCTCCCGCCTGGTTTTGCGAAAGCCGACGCCATCGGACGCCGAGGCTCTATTCCGCGCCTACGCAACCGACCCCGAAGTTACGCGCTACCTAAGTTGGCTGCCCCACCAGACCATCGGGGATACACGCCGCTATGTGGCTTCTTGCCTGGAACGGTGGGAGGCGCAGGAAGGCCGCACCTATGTCATCGATGCCGAAGGGGTCGGACAGACGGCGGTGGGCGCCCTCGGTCTTCTCCCGGGCGCTCATGGCTTCACGTTCGGCTATGTGTTGGCGCGGCCTTGCTGGCGCCGTGGCTACATGACGGAGGCGTTGACCGCCGTCGTGCGGTGGGCGGCGGCCGAGCCCGCGGTTTGGCGCGTGTGGGGAACTTGCGACGTGGACAATGCCGCGTCTGCCCGGGTGATGGAAAAGGCGGGGCTCGGTTTTGAAGCCATTCTTCGCCGGTGGGCCGTGAATCCGAATCTCGATCCGCATCGCCCGCGGGATTTCCGCGTCTATGCGCTGGTCAAGTGAGCCCTCCGACTAGTCTATAATGCCCGGCATGGACGGAGTACCCAGCCAGCGCGAAATCATCGATCGCCGCGTTCTCAACGACCGGCTGACGCAGATCGGGCGCGACGATTCGCTGAACGCGGAACAGCGCCGTGCCCGCTTTCTCGATTTGATGAAAACAACGCTGGCCGCCGGGCGGGACGAAGTGCGCGGCCGTTTCGATGCCGACAGCGACGGGGCCGCGGCGGTGCGCGCCAACTCCTTCCTGTTCGACCAGATCATCCGCGTCATCCACGATTTCGCCGATTGGTACGCCTATCCGGTGTCGAATTTGTCGGCGGCGGAGAAGATGAGCGTGGTGGCCGTGGGTGGCTATGGCCGGGGTGAGCTGGCGCCGCATTCCGATATCGACCTGCTTTTTCTGCTCCCTTACAAACTGACGCCACGGGCCGAGCAGATCGTCGAATTCATCCTCTACATGCTGTGGGATCTTGGGCTGAAGGTCGGCCATGCCACACGGTCGTCCGATGAATGCATCCGGCTCTCGAAATCCGACATCACGATCCGTACGGCTTTGCTCGAAGCGCGATGGATTTGGGGCGACGACAAACTTCATGCCGAATTCAAGCGCCGCTTCCGGGCGGAAATCGTTGCCGGCAGCGGCCCCGCGTTCATCGAAGCCAAGCTGGCGGAGCGCAATCTGCGCCACCAGAAACTCGGCGATTCGCGCTACGTCGTGGAGCCCAACATCAAGGAAGGCAAAGGGGGCTTGCGCGACCTCCACACCTTGTTCTGGATCTCCAAATATCTGTACGGCGTCGATGAGGTGCAGGAGCTCGTTCCGCGCGGGGTGTTCGCCAAGGACGAGGCGGCGAAATTCGACAAGGCGCAGTCTTTTCTATGGACGCTCCGTTGCCACCTTCATTATCTCACCGGCCGCGCCGAAGACCGGCTGACCTTCGACGTGCAGCAGGAAATCGGCCGCCGCATGGGCTACACCGAACATCGCGGCAGCCGCGGCGTCGAACGCTTCATGAAACATTACTTTCTCGTCGCCAAGGATGTCGGCGATTTGACCCGCATTTTCTGCGCGGCGATCGAAGCGGAACAGACCCGCAAGCCGCGCTGGCGCACGCCCTTTTTGCGGCGGCGTTCGGTCGAGGATTTCTCCGTCGAGGGCGATTGGCTGGCGGTTTCTGCCGATGACGCCTTTATCACCGATCCGGTGCGGTTCGTCCGCATCTTCCATGTCGCCCACCGTCATGGGCTTGAAGTGCACCCGGGGACCTTGCGCCTGATCCGCCAAAATCTGCGCCTGGTCGACGCAAAGCTGCGCGCCAACCCCGAGGCCAACCGGCTGTTCATGGAAGTCTTGGCGGCGGAAACCGACTCCGAAGTGACGCTGCGGCGGATGAGCGAGGCCGGCGTTCTGGGCCGATTCGTGCCCGATTTCGGCCGGGTCGTCGCCCAGACCCAACACGACATGTATCATGTGTATACGGTCGACGAGCACACGATATTCGCGCTGGGAATCGTGCACCGCATCGAAATGGGGTCGCTCAAGGACGATCACCCGCTGGCGAGCGACGTGATCCACAAGATTCAGTCCCGCCGCGCGCTTTATCTCGCCGTCATGCTGCACGACATCGCCAAGGGCCGCGGCGGCGATCATTCCACTCTTGGAGCCGATGTCGCTTTGAAGCTCGGACCGCGATTGGGCCTGAGCACCGAGGAAACCGAAACCGTGTCATGGCTCGTGCGCCACCATTTGGCCATGAGCAACACGGCTTTCAAACGCGACATCCAGGACGCCCAAACAATCCGCACCTTTGTCGACCTGGTGCAGTCGCTGGAGCGGCTGCGGCTGCTGTTGGTGTTGACCGTCGCCGATATTCGCGCGGTTGGGCCGGCGGTGTGGAACAACTGGAAGGCGGCGTTGCTGCGCGACCTTTATTACGCCGCCGAAGACGAAATGTCGGGCAATTATGCCGCCGGCAAGGAGCGCATCAAGGCCGCGCAAGACGCCTTGCGGGCCGAAGTCGCCGATTGGAACGACGAGGAATTCGCCAACCATCTGGCGCTCGGCTACCCGGCCTATTGGCTGTCGACCGATACCGCGACGCTTGGCCGCCATGCGCGTTTGGTGCGCGAGGCCAATCGGGAGCGGCGGCCGCTGTCGATCGGTACGCGGGTCGATCGCGCGCGCGCCGTCACCGAAGTCATGATCTACACGGCCGACCACCCGGGCCTGTTTTCGCGTATCGCGGGGGCGTTGGCGGTGGCGGGCGCCAACATCGTGGACGCGAAAATTCACACCCTCAGCAACGGCATGGCGCTCGATACGTTTTGGGTCCAGGACGAGGATCGCGGCGCCTTCGACCGCCCCGACCGGCTGACGAAGCTCTCGGCCTCCGTCGAACAGGCTCTGTCGGGGAGGCTGCGTCTGGCCGAAACCTTGAAGAAACGTCGGCTCATGCAAGGCGCCGACAGGGTGTTCGCGGTGCCGTCGCGGGTCTTCATCGATAACGCCGCGTCGGCGACGCTCACCCTGATCGAAGTCAGCGGGCGCGACCGGACCGGTCTCCTGTTTGACGTGACGCGGGCGTTGACCGAGTTGGGCCTGCAAATCATGACCGCGAAAATATCGACCTACGGCGAACGCGCGGTCGACGTCTTCTACGTCAAGGATGTCTTCGGGCTGAAGGTGGAGCAGGAAACCAAGCTCAAGCAGATTCGCGACGGTCTCCTCAAGGCGCTGGCCGATCCAGAGGGTGAGGTGGTCGAGCCACCGGCGCCGCCGGTGCGCCGTCGCGGCACCGCCGTTGGCGCATGAGACCGGCTTGGCGGCGCCGCCTGGCGGCGATCGGCTTGGTCGGTCTGTGCCTGGTCGAGCCACCCGCCGAAGCCGCGCCGCCCGACGATGTCCTCGGTTGGCGCGCTGCGCGCTGGGGCATGACGCAGCCGGAACTGCAAGCCTCATTCGGATTCGCGCTCGCCGCGCTTCCCGGGCGCTGGCAGTATGGCGGTGCTTATGCCGAGCGGGCGATCCTCAACCTTTCCTTCGCCGATCAACGGTTCATCGCCTTCTTTCAGATGGGTGAAACGACGGGGCGGCTGCAGCAGGTCTTGCTGGAGCGCCAGCCGCGCCAGACCGGGCCTTCCGCCTATGAGGCGGTGCTCGGTGCCCTTCAACAGGAATACGGACCGCCTTACGCCCAATGCCCGCCGGATCGACCGGGCGCCGCGGTGAAGGTAAGGGAGGCGCGGTGGGTGTTCCCGACGACGACGGTCCATGTCGTCTTCCTCGACTTTCTTAACCGCGACCTGCTGTTCGAGGACCCCAACCGCGACCGCGATATCCGGGAGCCATCCACCGAACGCCAGCGCATCGACCCGGCCGCGCTGCCTCGCCGGGTCGTCATCCGCTTTCATCCAACCGCCCGCACGGATTTACTCGGCGACGGCGATTGCATGTCCGGCCCGTCGCGTTAGGTTGCGCCGGGATGAGTTTGTTTCGTTCCGTCGCCACGGTTGGCGGCTTGACCTTGGTCAGCCGGGTCTTCGGCTTCGTTCGCGACATCTTGATCGCCGCGGCATTGGGCGCCGGTCCCGTCGCCGATGCGTTTTTCGTCGCCTTCAAGCTGCCCAACGTCTTTCGCGGCCTCTTTGCCGAAGGCGCGTTCAACGCCGCCTTTATTCCCTTTTATGCCCGGCGCCTGGCCGGGGAGGGGCACGAGGCGGCCATTCGACTCGCCGAGCAAGTTTTGGCCGCGCTCCTGTTCATTCTATTTGTCGTGCTGGTACTCGCCGAAATCGCCATGCCCTGGGTGGTCGCGGTCATGGCGCCGGGCTTCGATGGGGCGATCGAGGCCTTGGCCGTCGAGCTGATGCGCCTGACCTTCCCCTATCTTCTCTTCGTGTCCATGGCGACACTGTTCAGCGCGACGTTGAATGCCTCTGGACGTTTCGCCGCGGCGGCGGGCACGCCGATCCTGCTCAATATCGCGATGATCGGGGCGTTGCTGGGGCTCGGGAAAATCCTGGAGACGCCGGCCCACGCGCTGGCCTGGGGTGTGACCGTGGCCGGCGGCCTGCAATTCTCCTGGCTCGCTTTGTCCTGCCACAACGCCGGGCTGCGCCTGCGGCTGACGGTGCCCCGGCCGTCCAAGGACGTGCGGCGTCTGTTGGGTCTGATGATGCCGGTGGCGTTGGGTGCCGGCGCCACGCAGATCGGCGTGGTGGTGAACGTCATGCTCGCCTCGCTGCTGCCGACCGGCTCGATCTCGTTTCTGTATTACGCCGACCGTGTGAACCAGTTGCCGCTGGGCGTGGTTGGTATCGCCGTGGGCACGGCGCTGTTGCCCCTGTTGTCGCGCCAATTGCGGAATGGCGAGATCGACGCCGCCGCCAACAGCCAGAATCGCGCCATCGAAATTGCCCTGGTGTTGGCCCTGCCGGCGGCCGCGGCGCTGATCATGCTGGCCGGGCCGATCATGTCGACGCTGTTCCAGCGGGGGGCGTTTGGCGCCGATGCCGCCGCCGCCACGGCCGCGGCACTCGCCGCTTATGCCTGCGGGTTGCCGGCGTATGTGCTGATCCGGGCGCTGACGCCGGGATTCTTCGCCCGCGAAAACACCGCCACGCCGGTCAAGATCGGAATCCTTTGCCTAACCGCCAATGTCGCGATCTCGGTCGCCCTGATGACACGCTTCGCGTATGTCGGTATCGCCGCGGCCACGGCGGCCTCCGCCTGGCTCAATGTGGTGTTGCTTTTCATGGCCCTCCGCCGACGCAATCATCTGGTGCTCGACGCCCGGCTCTTGCGGCGCCTTCCCCGCATGGCGCTGGCCACCGCGGCGATGGCCGGCGGCTTGGTCATTGGTTTGGCGGTGCTGGCGCCCCTGCTGGCGGGATCGCTGCCCGCGCGCGCCTTCGGTCTGGCGTTGCTTGTCTTGGGTGGCGTCGCGATTTTCGCCGGGGCGGCGCAGCTTGCCGGCGCGGCGGATTGGCGCGAGGTACGGCGGCAACTCGGCCGCGCGCCGGGGCCCTCGGACCAAGCCGATTGACCGCCTCGCGGCGAGGCGCGATAACTCGCCGCTTGTCGCGGAACGATCGGACGGGCGATGAAGCGAATCTTCTCGGGCGTGCAGCCCACCGGTAATCTGCACCTCGGCAACTATCTCGGCGCGATCCGCAACTGGGTGCAGTTGCAAGCGGATTTCGACTGCATCTTTTGCATCGTCGATCTGCACGCGCTGACCACGCCGCAGGATCCGGCGACGCTGCGCGCGCAGACCCGCGAGGTCACGGCGGCCTATATCGCGTCGGGAATCGACGCGGAGCGTTGCATCATCTTCAACCAGAGCATGGTTGCCGGCCACAGCGAGCTAGCTTGGCTGCTCAGCTGTTTGACGCCGCTCGGCTGGCTCAACCGCATGACCCAATTCAAGGAAAAGGCCGGCAAACAAAAGGACAATGCCGGGCTTGGCCTCTACGCCTATCCGGTGCTGATGGCGGCGGACATACTCCTTTATAAGGCGACGCACGTGCCCGTGGGTGACGACCAGAAACAACATCTGGAGCTGGCGCGCGACATCGCCGGTGCGTTTAATCGGCAATTTAACGTCGATTATTTTCCGTTGCCTGAGCCGCAAATCTTCGGCGCGGCCACCCGGGTGATGAGCCTTCGCGACGGCACCAAGAAGATGAGCAAATCCGACCTCTCGGACTATTCGCGCATCAACATGACCGACGACGCCGACACGGTCGCCCAAAAGATCAAGAAGGCCAAGACCGACACCGAGCCGTTGCCGGAATCCTTGGCGGGTCTTGAGGCGCGCCCCGATGCCGCGAACCTACTCGGCATTTACGCGGCGCTGGCGGGTATCGCGCAGGAGGCCGCCGTGATCCGATTCGCGGGGGCCGCGTTCTCCGCCTTCAAGGCCGAGCTTGTGGACCTCGCGGTTTCGGTACTGGGCCCGATCGGCGCGGAAATGAAACGCCTGATGCGCGAGCCGGCTTATGTCGATGCGGTCTTGCGGCGCGGCGCCGAACGCGCCGGCGAGATTTCGCGTCATCATTTGTCGGAAATCCACACTATCCTCGGGTTGCTTCGCCCCTAACCGGGCAAGTTCCTGGCACGGCATCGAAATTTCGGTCCGAAGCCGCCGCAATTTCCTTGCCGACGCCCCAGCCCGCGGCGCATAAGGAAAACGATCGAACCAAAACAGGCGCCGTGGCGCTCTTGGCTGGCTCATCCCCAATTCGATGCAAATTTATCTGCCCATCGCGGAGCTTTCCCTCGACCTGTTCGTGGTCGTGGGGCTCGGTGGCGTGGTCGGTCTGCTTTCGGGTGCCTTCGGCATCGGCGGCGGGTTTCTGCTGACCCCGTTCCTGATTTTCCTAGGCGTACCGGCCCCGGTTGCCGTCGCCACCGGCGCCAATCAGATTCTCGCGACATCCGTCTCCGGGACATTGGCGCATTGGCGGCGGGGCAATGTCGATTTCGCGATGGGTGGGGTTCTGCTCGGCGGCGGGTTGGTCGGCTCCACGCTGGGCGTCTGGGCTTTTTCGGTGCTCAAGGGGATCGGTCAGGTCGACCTGTTCGTCTCGCTTGCCTATGTCGTCCTGCTTTCGGTCATCGGCGGGTTGATGCTGCTGGAAAGCCTGCGGGCGATCCGGAAACGGGGCAGGACCGGGACCGGCAATCGCGCCAAGCTGCACCAACATTTCTGGCTGCACGCGCTGCCTTTGAAACTCCGCTTTCGCCAATCAAAGCTGTATATCAGCGCGATCGCGCCGGTGTTGATCGGCCTGGTCGTGGGCTTGTTGGCCGCACTGCTCGGCGTTGGCGGCGGGTTCATCCTGGTGCCGGCCATGATCTATCTGCTCGGCATGCCGACATCGGTGACGGTCGGAACCTCGCTGCTCTATATCCTGGTCGTGGCCGCGAACGTGACCTTCCTCCAGGCCTATCAGAACCAATCCGTCGATGTGGTCTTGGCTGGCCTTTTGGTGATCGGCGGTGTCGTGGGCACGGAAATCGGCGCCTGGATCGGCGCGCGGCTGCGCGGCGAACAGGTTCGTGGGCTGTTGGCGCTGCTGGTGTTGGGGGTGTCGGCGAAGCTTTTCCTCGATCTCGTGGAAACGCCGACCGATCCCTATTCCCTGGCCGTTCTCTGGAAAGAATGATGACTCGTCGATCATTTTTCATGCCGGTGGTGTTGGCGACATTGATCCACTCGGCGATAGGACCGGCGGCGGGCCAACCTCTGGTCGCGGATTTGTCGAGCCATCTGGTGGCGATCACCACCGGCTTCGCCGGCACCCAAGTCCTGTTGTTCGGCGCCATCGAGGAAGAAGGCGACGTGGTCGTTCTTGTCCGAGGTCCTGGAACCGACACCGTCGTCAGGCGTAAAGGAAAGTTTTGGGGCCTGTGGGTCAACCGCGAGGATGTGGCGTTCGCCGGTGTGCCGGCGTTTTATGCCGTGGCGAGCAGCCGGCCGCTCGATCAGATCGCGCCGCCGACGTTGCGCGCGCGGTATCAGCTCGGCGTCGACCGCCTTCGCCTGTCGCCCGTGGACCCCGCCGCGACGGGTGAAGTCGCCGCCTTCCGCGACGCCCTGATCCGGCAGAAACAGGAGAGCCGATTATTCGTGGCCGAAGTGGGCAAGGTCTCGTTCCTCGGCCAGAGGCTGTTCCGCACGCCTCTCGATTTCCCCAGCAACTTGCCGACCGGAACCTATTCGGTCGAGGTTCTACTCCTGCGCGGCGGGGAGGTTGTCGCGGCGCAGACGACCCCGTTGATCGTCAGCAAAGACGGGTTCAGCGCCGAGGTTTATGATTTCGCCCACGCCCACGCCGCCTTGTATGGTTTGCTCGCCGTTGTTCTGGGCACCCTCGCGGGTTGGCTTGGCGGCGTTGTCTTCCGGCGGGCATGATCGGAGGCGGCATGGTCGATCGTCCGAAACAAGCGCAGCGTGTGTTCCTTCTGGTCGTCGACGACAGCGAGGAGATGCGTATCGCGCTGCGTTATGCCTGCCGCCGCGCGAAATCGACGGGCGGGCGCATCGCCCTGCTGGACGTTACCGAGCCGGCCGACGACCAGCATTGGGTCGCCGTCGGCGATTTGATGCGCCAAGAACGCCGAGCCGACGCCGAACGGCGCCTGCAGGATCTGTCGGCGATCGTCCAGGAAATGACCGGCACGACACCGGTGCTTTACGTGCGCGAGGGCTCGCTGCGCGATGAATTGCTCAAACTTCTGGACGAGGAACCAAGCGTTTCGATTCTCGTGCTGGGCGCGGGAACCGGGCCGGCGGGGCCGGGGCCGCTGGTCTCCGCGCTGGCCGGCAAGATGTCGGGCCGGCTACGCGTGCCGTTGATGATCGTGCCGGGCTCGCTTTCGGCCGAGGATATTGAAATCTTCGCCTGACGTTATTGGCCGGCGGCGGTACGCCCGGGTCGCCCGAAACTTCTTGTCGGAATCTGCGGTTTGGCCGCGCTTTGGGGCGCCGGTCTGGCCTGGGGCGTGGCGGCTTTCTTGGCGGCCGGCGCCGCCGGTTTCTTCGTGGCCGTCGGCGCGGCCTTTTCGGGCGCCCGCGGGACGCCCTGAATGGTCCGCAGCAAGTCGCTCGTCGCTGGCTTGACCGGGGCCGCGGCATCGGCCGAAAACACAATCGCCCCCGCCCCCGCAATGGCGCCGATCAGCGCCTTGGCTACCTTAAGCATCGTCCTTACCCCTTGCGCCCGAGATGGTCAGGCCCGCGTGCCGCCGACGGTCAGGCTTTCGAGCAGCATCGTGGGTTGACCCACGCCGACGGGCACACCCTGTCCTTCCTTGCCGCAGGTACCCACGCCAAGGTCGAGTTTGAGATCGTTGCCCACCATCGTCACCTTGGTCAGGGCATCGGGGCCATTGCCGATCAGGGTCGCGCCCTTCACCGCCTGCCCGACGCGGCCATCCTCGATGAGATAAGCCTCGGAGGCGGAAAACACGAATTTTCCGGACGTGATGTCGACCTGGCCGCCCCCGAAATTGACGGCGTACAGCCCCCGTTTGACCGAGCGGATGATCTCTTCCGGCTCATGTTTGCCGGGCAACATGTAAGTGTTGCGCATGCGCGGCAACGGATGATGGGCGAAGCTTTGGCGCCGGCCGTTGCCAGTCGGCCTCACGCCCATGAGGCGGGCATTCAGCCGGTCCTGCATGAAACCGACGAGAATGCCGTCTTCGATTAGGGTCGTGCATTCGGTCGGCGTGCCCTCATCGTCGATGGACAACGAGCCGCGGCGGTCCTGCATGAGACCGTCGTCAACGACGGTGACACCGGGCGCGGCGATGCGTTTGCCCACCAGGCCGGCGAAGGCCGAAGTTTTCTTGCGATTGAAATCGCCTTCCAACCCGTGACCGATCGCTTCATGCAACATGACGCCGGGCCAGCCGGGTCCAAGAACCACCGGCATTTCACCGGCCGGCGCCGGCACCGAGGACAGATTGACAAGCGCCTGGCGGAGCGCCGCATCCACTTGACCCCGCCAATAGTCGGGCGCGAACATGCGTTCATAAGTGACACGGCCGCCGGTGCCCTCGCTGCCCTGTTCCTGGCGGTCGCCTTCACCCACGACGATGGATACGTTTAGCCGCACCAGCGGGCGCAGATCGGCCGCGCGGTGCCCGTCGCCGCGCACGATCTGCACGGCCTGCCACTCGCCGGAAAGCGACGCCATCACTTGACGCACGCGCGGATCCTTGCCGCGGGCGTAGGCGTCCATATCGGCCAGCAACTTGACCTTGGTCGCGAAATCGACGAGGCCGAGGGGGTTGGCGTCGGTATACAACACGTGGTTGGTCCCGATGGGCGGGGCCGCCAATTTGCCGCCTTTGCCCGTGCGCACCGCCTGCACCGTGGCGCTGGCGCGGCGAATCGCGGCTTCGGACAGGTCGGAGGCATGGGCGAAACCAACGGTTTCGCCGGCAACGGCGCGTAATCCGAAACCCTGGGTGGTGTCGAAGCTGGCGCTTTTCAGGCGGCCGTCGTCAAAGGCGAAACTTTCGGATTGCCGATATTCCAGGAACAGCTCGCCGTCGTCGGTTCCGTGCAGGCTTTCGCCGACCAGGCCCTCAATGCGGCCGCGGTCGAGTCCGGCCTGGGCATAAAACAGATCGTCGGTCGTTCTGAGGGCGCTCATGATCGAATCCTTTCCCGCTCGCGGGTTCCGCTCGGTGGGGTGGCGGTAGGCTACGCTTTAAGATAATCCTTCGGCGGCCGGAATGCAGCCGGCGATCGTTCAACTTCCTCTTACCTGGCGCATCCCTTGACCCAATGGCGGGATCATCCCCTTCGGCAGTCCTTGACCGACGAGGTCCACGCCCGGCCGGCCTCCGCGCTCGCGCCGCCCGAGAGGGTTTCGCACATCGCCATGGTATCCGGCGAGGAGGGCGCCGCGGCCGATCGTGTCCATCTCGCCGGTTTGTGCAGGCGTTTCGGTGTTGCCGAACCGCCCGCGGGCGCCAACCACTTTTTCCAGGATTTCGGCGATTTCCGGATGAAATGGGAGCGCCACGCCGAATTCTGCACCTATACCTTCTATCGGCGCGGTCCGTTTTCCGATCCTTTCGCCGATCCGGCCGTTGCCAGCGTGCCGACCGATTGGCTGGAAAACCTGCCCGGCAGCCGGCTGGTGGCGATCAACGCCGCCTTTATGAAGGGCCAGTCCAATATCCAGGCCCCCGAGGAACTCGGGACCTGGTTCGAACCTGAATTTCTGGCCGGCAGCCAGCCGGCGGATGGCCTCGCCGAGGTCTGGACCGATTTCCGGATTCATAAGGATGGCTTCGGCCGAGTCCTGGTCCGCGACCGCGGCTTGCGGCCACGCCAGGCGGGACGGCTCGCGCAGCGGCTGTTGGAGATCGAAACTTACCGAATGATGGCGTTGCTCGCGCTGCCCTTGGCGCGCGTAGCCGGCCCGAGGGTTACCGCGGTCGAGCAGGCGCTTGCGGACATCACCGAATCCCTGGCCCGGATCCAAAGCCTCGCCGACGAACAGTCATTGCTGGTTCGGCTGGCGACTTTGGCCGCCGAACTTGAGCGTTTTGTCGCCGCCAACGGCTATCGTTTCGGTGCCGCCCAGGCCTATTTTGGCCTGGTCGAGCGGCGCATCGTGGAATTGCGCGAGCGGCGAACCGAGGGTGTGCAGACGATCGGCGAATTCATGGAGCGCCGGCTGGTGCCCGCGATGCGTACCTGCAAGGCCGTCGCCGAGCGGCAGGAGGCCGTGGCCGACCGCCTGGCGCGCGCGCTGACCTTGCTGCGTACGCGCGTCGAGATCGGCGTCGAGGCGCAGAGCCGCGATCTTCTTCAATCCATGGACCGGCGGGCGCGGCAACAATTGCGGTTGCAGCAGACGGTTGAGGGGCTGTCGGCGGCGGCAATCAGCTACTACGTGGTCGGACTTGTCGCTCACGCGATCAACGGTATTGCCTCGTTTGGCGTCCCCATCGATCCCGAATTCGGAACCGCCATCGCGATTCCGTTCGTGATTGCGGGCGTGTGGATCGGCCTTAGACGAATTCGGCGGCGGATTGATCTCGATCGGCAGCCGACATGACGCCGGCGCACGGCATCTCGCGACGATTCGCCGCAGCCGGCGCTAAGTCGGTATCGTCAACATGGTTGAGCCATACCCGACAGGTAGTGTATTTTCACAAGGGGTTGTTGCGCTGCGGGGGAAAATCGAAGCGATTACGGCCGTTACGGCCGCGGGGCGCTTCCCGACCCGCCGCGGAACATTCGGGATTTCAACGACAACCAGGGACGGACGAGAGACATGCGGTTGAATAGAAAAGGCTCCGTTTTGGGGGCTCTGGCGGCGCTGGGGTTGTCGGCCACCGCGGCGTTGGCGAGCGAGCCGCTGCCTTGGCAAATGGGTCTCCAGCCGGCGGCGACCAACGTCATGCAGGACCTCGTGACCTTGCATGACGGGCTGTTGATCCTCATCACGCTCATTTCGCTCTTTGTCCTCGCCCTGCTCCTCTATGTCGTGGTGCGCTTCAACGAGAAGTCCAATCCGGTTCCTTCCAAGACCACGCACAATACCCTCATCGAGGTTCTGTGGACTGTGGTCCCCATCATGGTCTTGGTGGCGATCGCGGTTCCTTCGTTCCGGCTTCTCTACTTCGCCGACCGCTCGGCGAATCCGGAGATGACCCTGAAGGCGATCGGGCATCAGTGGTACTGGAGTTATGAATATCCCGATCACGACAACCTTACCTTCGATGCGCGCATCATCCGCGACGAAGACTTGAAGCCCGGACAAAAGCGCTTGCTCGATACCGATAATCGCGTCGTCCTCCCGGTGGACACCGATATCCGCATCCTGACGACGTCGACCGACGTCATTCACGCCTTCGCCATTCCCGCGGCGGCGATAAAACTCGACGCCAACCCCGGCAAGGTCAACGAGACCTGGGTGCGGTTCAACCGCCCCGGCGTCTATTACGGACAATGTTCGGAGTTGTGCGGCGTCGATCACGGCTTCATGCCGATCGCTATCGAGGTCGTGGCCAAGGCTGCCTTCCCGGCCTGGGTCGCCCGCGCCAAGAGAGAATTCGCCAGCAATACCGGCTCGACGAATACGCGCGTTGCGCGTCTCGCCGAATAGCCGACGATTTCGGATTTGGAGGAACGGTTCAATGGCTGCTAGCACCGGACACGCCCACGCCGAACACGCACATCCGACGGGGTGGCGGCGTTTCGTCTATTCCACCAACCACAAGGACATCGGGACGATGTACCTTGTGTTCGCCATCGTCTTCGGACTGATCGGCGGCCTGATGTCCGTGCTCTTCCGCCTGGAGCTGATGCAGCCGGGCAATCAAATCCTCGGCGGCGATCACCAGTTCTTCAACGTGCTGATTACCGCCCACGGCCTGATCATGGTGTTCTTCCTGGTCATGCCGGCGATGATCGGCGGGTTCGGCAACTGGATCGTGCCGATCATGATCGGCGCGCCCGACATGGCGTTCCCGCGCATGAACAACATCAGCTTCTGGCTGCTGATTCCGTCCTGCATCCTGCTGGTCGGGTCGAGTTTGACCGGCATGGGCGCGGGCACGGGCTGGACGATCTATCCGCCCCTGTCGAGCATCGGCCATCCCGGCGCATCGGTGGACATGGCGATCCTGGCGCTGCATCTGGCCGGCGCGTCCTCGATCCTGGGCGCCATCAATTTCATCACGACGATCTTCAACATGCGCGCGCCGGGCATGACCCTGCACAAGATGCCGCTGTTCGTGTGGTCGATTCTGATCACCGCGTTCCTGCTGCTGCTGTCGCTGCCGGTGCTGGCGGGCGCCATCACGATGCTGTTGACCGACCGCAATTTCGGGACGACGTTCTTCGCCCCCGATGGCGGCGGCGACCCCGTTCTGTTCCAGCATCTGTTCTGGTTCTTCGGGCATCCCGAGGTTTACATTCTGATCCTGCCCGGCTTTGGCATGATCAGCCAGATCGTGTCGACCTTCTCGAAGAAGCCAATTTTCGGTTATCTCGGCATGGTCTACGCCATGGTTTCCATCGGGTTCATCGGCTTTATCGTGTGGGCGCACCACATGTATACGGTGGGCATGGACGTCGACACGCGCGCCTATTTCATGGCCGCGACGATGGTCATCGCGGTGCCGACCGGCGTGAAAATCTTCAGCTGGATCGCCACAATGTGGGGCGGCTCCATCCAATTCAAGACGCCGATGTTGTTCGCGATGGGCTTTATCTTCCTGTTCACCGTCGGCGGCGTCACCGGCATCGTGTTGGCCAATACCGGCGTCGATCTGGTGCTGCACGACACCTATTACGTCGTCGGGCACTTCCACTATGTCTTGTCCTTGGGCGCGGTGTTCTCCATCTTCGCCGGTTTCTATTATTGGTTCCCGAAGATGTGCGGCCGCCAATATTCCGAGACGCTGGGCAAGCTGCATTTCTGGACCCAGTTCATCGGCGTGAACCTGACGTTTTTCCCGATGCATTTCCTGGGTCTGGCCGGCATGCCGCGGCGTATCCCGGACTATCCCGACGCCTTCGCCGGGTGGAACATGGTGGCGTCCTACGGTTCGCTGATTTCCTTCGCCAGCACGTTGTTGTTCATCTACATGATTTTCCACACCCTGGCGTCGGGGCGCCGGGTTGCCGAAAATCCCTGGGGTAAAGGGGCGACGACCCTGGAATGGACCGTGTCGTCCCCGCCGCCCTTCCACACCTTCGAGGAACTGCCGCGCATCGCCGGCGGTTCCCACCACTGACCCGGCGCGCCGGGTCTTAGGACGGCACGGCGATGGCGGTGCTCAAATCCTCGGTCGAGGCAGGCACCGCCGACGCGGAGGCCGGGGAAGCCAGCGTCGGCGATTATGTCGCCCTGCTGAAGCCGCGGGTGATGTCGCTGGTGGTTTTCACGGGTGTGGCCGGAATGATCGCCGCGCCCGGCACTATTCATCCACTGCTGGCCGTGGTCGCCATTCTGTGCATCGCGGTGGCGGCGGGTGCTTCCGGCGCGATCAACATGTGGTACGACCGGGATATCGACGCGTTGATGCACCGAACCCGCGAACGCCCGATTCCGGCCGGGCGGATGCAACCCGGGGACGCGCTCGGCTTCGGCATCGTGTTGGCGGTCGCCGCGGTGGCGGTCATGGGCCTGGCGGTGAACTACGTTGCCGCGGCGCTGCTGGCCTTGTCGGTCCTGTTCTATGTCTTCGTCTACACGATGTGGCTGAAGCGGCGGACGCCGCAGAACATCGTGATCGGCGGCGCCGCGGGCGCTTTTCCGCCGGTGATCGGTTGGGCGGCGGTTTCCGGCGATGTTACCTTGGTGCCGCTGGCGCTGTTCGCCATCATCTTCATGTGGACGCCGCCGCATTTCTGGGCGTTGGCGCTTTACCGGGCCGACGACTACAGCCGGGCCGGAATCCCGATGCTGCCGGTCGTCGCGGGCGTCAGGGAAACCAAGCGCCAGATTGTCCTTTATACGCTGCTGCTGCTGCCCCTTTCCCTGACGCCGGCCTTCCTGGGCGCGGCGGGATGGGTTTACGCGAGCGGCGCGGTCATCCTCGGCGTCTTTTTCCTGATCGGCGCCTGGCGCGTTTGGTGGGATGAAACCGATGCGTCGGCCCGCCGGTTGTTCGGGTATTCGATCCTCTATCTGTTCGTCTTGTTCGCTCTTCTGATGGTCGATCACGTTCCGGCGTCCGGGTTGGTCGGGTAAACGGTCGCACATGACAATCGAGACCGATTTGATGAACCTGAAACAACAAAAGCGGCTGCGCGCGAAGAACGCGGCGCTCGCCCTTGTCCTGGTCGGGTTGGTTTTTCTGTTCTATGCGATCACGGTCGTGCGGATGGGCGGACAATGACGAAGGCAGCCCGCCTTGGCTCATCCCTGGCCCGCCGCAAGGCGGTGACGGCGTGGTCGTCGGCGGCACTTGTCGCCGGCATGGTCGGCCTCAGTTTTGCCGCGGTGCCGCTTTATCGGTGGTTCTGTCTGGCGACCGGTTGGGATGGCACGCCGGGACGCGCGATCGCCGCCCCGGGGGCCGTCGGCGACCGTGTTTTCACCGTGCGGTTCGACGGCGATGTGTTCCCCGGCCTGCCCTGGACTTTCGGGCCGGAAAAACGCCAGATGCGCGTGTTGGTCGGCCAGGAGACTCTCGCCTTCTTTCGCGCCCAAAACGATGCCGCGATCCCGATCACGGGTTCGGCTACCTTTAACGTGACGCCCGAACAAGCCGGCCGTTACGTCAGCAAGATCGCCTGTTTCTGTTTCAGCGAACAAAGGCTGGAGCCGGGCCAGGTCGTGGACATGCCGGTATCGTTCTTCATCGATCCCGACATTGCCGCCGACAAGGATTTGAAGAACCTGGACGCCGTGACGTTGCACTACACGTTTTTCCGCGCCAAAAGTGATGGCGTAACGGCGACGAGCGCGCTCGATTTGTCGCGGTATGCACTATCTTCGACATTTAACGAAACGACGTCAGGGCCGCTGACGGCTGCAAGGGAATAGGGGAGACTTCGACATGGCCGACGCACACGCGACCGCACGCAAACATCCCTACCATTTGGTCGACCCCAGCCCGTGGCCGGTCATCGGGTCCATCGCGGCCCTGGTATTGGCCGTGGGCGCCATCATGTACATGCACGGCGGCGGCGGCTGGGTGATGACCATCGGTTTCATCGGCGTCCTCTACACGATGTGGGGCTGGTGGCGCGACGTGGTCAATGAGGCCACGTTCGAAGGGCATCACACACCGGTCGTGCAGCTCGGCCTCCGTTATGGCATGGCCCTATTCATCGCCTCGGAGGTGATGTTCTTCGCCGCCTTCTTCTGGGCCTTTTTTAATGCCTCCCTGTTCCCGACCGAGGCGATGGGCAATCAATGGCCGCCGCAGGGCGTCTCCGTGTTCAACGCTTGGGACATCCCTTTTCTCAACACCCTTATCCTGTTGACCTCCGGCGCGACCGTCACCGCCGCCCATCATTACATCTTGGAGGGCGATCGCGAACGCACCGTGTTGTGGCTTGGCCTGACCATTCTTCTTGGCCTCTCCTTCACGGGTTTTCAGGCCTATGAGTACATGTATGCGCCGTTCAACTTCAAAGACGGGATCTACCCCACGGTCTTCTTCATGGCGACCGGCTTCCACGGTTTCCACGTCATTGTCGGGACAACCTTCCTGATCGTTTGTTTCTTCCGCGCCCAAGCCGGGCATTTCAAGCCGGACCATCATTTCGGTTTCGAGGCGGCGGCGTGGTATTGGCACTTCGTCGACGTGGTATGGGTGTTCCTGTTTAGCTGCGTTTATTGGTGGGGTGCCGGCAGCGCGCCGGTGCATCATTAGGTCGTCCGCATCGGCGTGATCGAGCCACCTTTTCCGCATATCGGGGCACTGAACGCAGGGTTCCTGTGTCGGTGCCCCCGCTGCGGGAAGGGGCGGCTGTTTACCGGCTTTCTGACCGTCGTGGAAAATTGCGACGCCTGTGGCCTCGATTTGAAGGCCGCAGATAGCGGCGACGGGCCCGCGGTCTTCATCATCCTGATTCTGGGTTTCATCATCGTTGGGATGGTGCTGGTCATCGAGGTCCGCTACCAGCCGGCGCTGTGGATTCACGCCATGATCTGGCCGCCGCTCATCATCGGCGGGGCGCTGGGGATGTTGCGGCCGTTCAAGGCGACGATGATCGCGCTGCAGTACAAACATCGAAGGGACGACTACGCCCCGCCGTGACCCGCGTCATGCAGCCTCGCGCCCATAGCGCCGTCCGACACTGATATGATGCGAAAATGATGAAACTCGACACAGAGACCACAACCCAGCGCTCAATGCTGTGGCTTACGGTCGCGGCCTTGACCGGCTTTGCGATCCTGGCCGGTCTGGGGACCTGGCAGATCAATCGGCTCGCCTGGAAACAGAGCGTAATCGCCAACATCCAAACGCGGATCGCGATGCCGGCCGTGCCGCTTCCCGTCGGCGACGCGCTGGACCCGGACGCGTGGCAATATCGGCGGGTCGCGGTGCGAGGACGTTTTCTCCACGAACACGAGATGCATGTCCTGGCCCACACCCAACGCGGCAATGTCGGGTATGACCTGATCACGCCACTGCAGCGCGAGGATGGCGGCTATGTGTTGGTCAATCGCGGCTGGGTACCCCAGGCGAAGAAACAGCAATCCTCGCGTCCCCAAAGCCTCGATCCCGGGGTCGTTGTTATCGAAGGGATCGCGCAAAAAGGGTGGGCTCAGGCGTTCTTCGTTCCCGACAACAATCCCGTCCAAAACCTATGGTTTTTTGGGGACATCCCGGCGATGGCCGCTAACGCCGGGATCTCGGCGCCGCGGATTTTCGTGGAAGCCGCGCCTTATCCCGACCCAACCAAATTGCCGCTCGGCGGGCAGACCCGGCTCGACATCCCCAACAATCACCTGCAATACGCCATCACTTGGTACAGTTTGGCGGCGATCCTGGCCGTATTCTATATTCTGATCTACCGTCGGCGCGCCGGATAAGGCTCCGCCGACTGCAACCTCAGCCCGGCGGTTCAGAATGTTGTCCCCTTCCTCGTATAAAGTTTTGGAAGGCCGGTTTGCCCGGCTGACCGTTCTGCGTGACGCCGCCGCCGTCCTGCAATGGGACATGGCGACGATGATGCCAGAAGGCGGATCGGAGGCACGCGGGGAGCAGCTCGCCACGCTCAAGGTGATGAGCCATGAAATCCTGACCGATCCGGCGTTGGCCGACGATTTGGGCCGCGCGGAATCGGAGACCGGGCTCGATGCCTGGCAGCAAGCCAATCTGCGCGAGATGCGCCGCGCCTGGCTCCACGCCGCTTCGGTGCCCGGCGATCTGGTCGAGGCCTTGTCCAAGGCCGTCTCGCGCTGCGAGGTCCAATGGCGGCGGGCACGGGCGGAAAATGATTTCGCTGGGTTGCGCCCGGCTTTGGAAGAGGTGCTCAACCTGGTACGTCAGCAGGCGACCATCAAGGCTGAACGCCTCGGGCTTTCGATCTATGACGCCCTGCTCGACGAATACGAACCGGGGCTGCGTACCCCCGCCATCGATCGCATCTTCGACGACTATGCGGCCTTCCTTCCCGGTTTCCTTAAGAAGGTGGTCGAACGTCAGGCCAAGAACCCGCCCTTGGCGCCCCTAACCGGTCCCTTTCCGGCGGCCGATCAGCACAAACTCGCTTTGCGGTTGATGACCGCGCTTGGTTTCGATTTCGATCATGGCCGGCTGGATACGAGCCATCACCCGTTTTGCGGGGGTGTCCCCGACGACGTTCGCATCACGACGCGTTGGAACGAATCGGATGTGACGCAGGGGATGATGGGTGTGGTGCATGAGACCGGCCACGCCCTTTACGAACGCGGGTTGCCGCGGCGCGGACATTATCAGCCGGTCGGCCAGGCGCGCGGGATGGCGATTCACGAAAGCCAGTCGCTGTTGGTCGAGATGCAGGTCTGCCGCAGCCCCGAATTCATCCGGTTCCTGGCGCCCCTGCTGGGTGAGACCTTCGGCGCCTCGCCGGCCTGGGAGGGTGAGGATTTGACTCGCCGGCTTTCGCGGGTCAAACCCGGTTTGATCCGCGTCGATGCCGACGAGGTCACCTATCCCGCCCATGTGATTTTGCGCTATCGGCTGGAGCGCGCGCTGATCGGCGGCTCGCTGGTGTTGAGCGACCTACCGGGGGCCTGGAACGACGGCATGCGCAGCCTGCTCGGCATCGTTCCTCCCGATGATAGCGATGGCTGTCTGCAGGACATCCACTGGCCGGGCGGCGCCTGGGGATATTTCCCGTGTTACACGCTGGGCGCGATGATGGCCGCTCAACTTTATGCGGCGGCCGCGCGCGCGATCCCCGATTTGCCCAAGCTGATCGAGCGCGGCGACTTCGCGCCGCTGTTCGCCTGGCTGCGCCGCCATGTGCATGAGAAGGGTTCGGCGCTGTCGGCCGAACAGATTATCGCGGAAGCCACCGGACGACCGCTCGACCCCGAAATATTCAAGAACCACCTCGCGCGGCGCTATCTGGGCGAAGTCCTCGCCGCCTGACCGCCGGGAAGGACCGATCGCCTTCGATGCGCCGGCCGCTGTTCATCGTTCTTGCGACCCTGGTTGTCGTTGCGGCGGCGTGGAGCGGCGCCTGGTTCTACGTCGCGGGCCGGATCCAAAGCGGGTTTGAAACCTGGGTAGAGAGACAGCGCGAAAATGGCACCGCGGTCGAGTACGGCATGGCCGCGGTTTCCGGCTATCCCTGGCGGTGGCGGATGCGGATCGATGGCCCAGTCTCGCGGGGCGCGGCGCCCTTAGCCTGGGAATGGCAGGGCGAGTCGATCATCGCGGAGCTTCTTCCCTGGCGCCCCGATCGCATAACGCTCGCGTTTCCTGGGCTTCATCACCTGACGATCGCGCGGGACGGGGCCATTCTGCCGGTGACCGCGCGTGCGGACTCGCCGCTTGGCGAACTGCGGTTGGGTGCGGACGGCCTGATCACCGCCATGGAGTTGGACCTTGGCGGCCTTGAGGTGGCGCTCGCCCGCGGCGTCGACGTCCCGGAACGCATTCGGGCGGCCCACGCCGGGCTGACAGTGTTGATACCGCCACCTTCGCCAGACCGGCCGCCGCACCTCTCGCCGAGCTTTGACGTCGTTCTGGCGGTGGAAAAAGTGACCTTGCCGGACGGGTCCGGCGGCGCCCTCGGCGCCGCGATCGGTGTCGTGGGCGTCGAGGCGAGCCTTATGGGTGTGATCCCGCCTGGACGGGGCGATCAAGGGCTGCGGGCGTGGCGGGACGACGGCGGCACGGTTGAACTCAAATCGCTTCGCCTGGTGTGGGGAAAGCTCGACCTCGCCATGAATGGCACGCTCGCCCTCGATGGGGAAATGCGGCCGCTGGGTGGGCTTATCGCCGTCATTCGCGGTTATGCCGAAACGGTCGATGTGCTGGTCGCGCGCGGCCTAATCCGCGCCAATCAGGCGGCGGCGGCGAAATTAGTATTTGGCCTCATGGCGCGCACCCCGCCCGAGGGCGGCCCGCCTCAGATCAACGTGCCGATCGCGGCCCAGGACGGTACCTTGTCTCTCGCTGGTTTTCCGATCGTGCCGCTGCCCAGGTTGGTCCTCGAATAGGCCCTCCCGAACCGCCGGCTATCGCGCTTCCTCAACGAAGACAGGGCTGGTGTTGAGGGGAATTGCCTTGGCGTCAACTCGCCGGGTTGCGCCGGAAACGCCGGTGAGGACGACACCCGCGCCGGAGCCCGGGAGGTTAGCGACCCGGTCTTTGTCCGCCCAAAGCACGGCGACGGATCCCGACCCCACGGAAAAACGAAAGGCCGAGATGTTCTCTCCGATCTTGAGGCGCTCCACCGCGGTGAATCCCTCAAGTTTTCGCGCCATCAGTTGGTAGGTTGAGAACGCCGGCCTGCGCTCTTGCCCGCGCCTCAACATCATGAAATCGAAACTGACCAAGGGCCCGCCGCCGCATCCCCAGACGGGTAGGGCCGTGGCGCGCTCAAGTCCGAACCAGAAGACCCGCTCAACTCCCGCCGCCAACAGTTCGACATAACGTTTTACGACTTCGCTGGATTGAAACTCCGGCGGCGGTTCCCGAGTCCCGCGAACACGACAGGGGTGGGGGCCTCCGGTCTCTGTAACCCAGATGGGTCTGTCATACCCCAGGGCCTTCATTTCCGTTCGCAGGTTGTTGATTTTTCCAAGCAGCTCCTCGGGCGCAAAGTACAAATGCGCGTCGAGAACGTCGAAATGGCCGCGGCCGCGCTCAATGAGGAATCGTTCCTTCGCCGGATCCCCAACGCCGGCGAGTCCGGCCATAAGAACGGTCGAATCCGGGTCCTCACTCTTGATGGTGCGGTAAGCCGCGCTCAAGACGCTGATATAGTCCTCGAGCGGGCCGCCCCATGACAGTGGAAGAGAAACTTCGTTTTCGATCTGCCAGTAGCGAACTTTTCCTTTGTAGCGGCGGACCAATTCGCGAAGGAACCTCTCATAACCGCGAATCTTCTCTTCGGCGCCCGCGGGATATAGGTTGGCGTAGTTGGTGCAGCAGGAGCCGGGAGAGTATCCTGTCAAGCCAAACACCAGTTCGATCTTTGATGCCTCCGCGGCCTGCACGATTCGATCGAGAACGGACCAATTGAGTGTGCCGTTACGGCTCTCGATTGCCTGCCACGGCATAGTCCAGCGCAGAGACTTCGCCCCCAGTTCGCTGGCCTCTTTGAACGTGCCGGCTACATGTTCCGCGGTCATTGAGGCCGGCGGTAGAAAAGCAGCGTAGGCAATTCCGAAGGGAGACGAATTCTTCGCTTGCTGGGCACCGGCAGGGCTACCGCTCGCCAAGATCGCGGTGAAAAGGGCAACCCCCAGTCTCATCCCCATCATGGACTTCCCCTTGGTTTTCAACCGCCTCGATCAAGGTTCCGTGTCCGGCCGTAGGCAAGCATTCTTCTGCCGTCGGAAACTTGTCAAGGAGTCAGCAAGCTAGAACGGGATGATTTCAGGCTGAATCGATTTTTGGGATTCCCTGCGATGGCCAAATCCGATTCGACATGCTGGCTGGGGAAGGAGGCCAGTTTGGATGGGGAAGCCTTATTCTGTCGATCTTCGTGAGCGTGTGGTTGCGGCGGTCGAGAAAGACTGCCTGTCTCGCCGGCCAAGGCCTACGCCTGTTTCGCCTCGATCAGGCTGCGCCGGATGGCGCGCGTGCGCGTGAAAAGTTCCTGCAGCTTTTCACCTTCACCCCAACGAATCGCGCGCTGCAACGCAGCCAAGTCCTCGGTCAGGCGACCCAGCATCTCGAGAACCGCCTCGCGGTTGTTGAGAAAGATGTCGCGCCACATGACCGGGTCGGAGGCGGCGATGCGGGTGAAATCGCGGAAGCCGCCGGCCGCGAACTTAATCACGTCCGCGTCGATATGACCCTCGAGGTCGGTGGCCGTGCCGACGATGGTGTAGGCGATCAAATGGGGAAGGTGGGAGGTCATGGCCATGACCTGGTCGTGGTGTCGCGCCTCCATGATCTCGACATTCATCCCGCACCGGCGCCACATATCCGCGACGCGGTTCACGGCCGTTTCATCGGTTCCGGGCGGCGGCGTCAGGATACACCAGCGATTGCGGAACAGATCGGCGAAACCGGCTTCGGGGCCCGAATGTTCGGTCCCGGCCACCGGGTGCCCCGGCACCAGGTGGACACCCGCCGGTACCAATGGGCCGACATCTCGAATCACCGATTGTTTGACCGATCCGACATCGGTGAGGATGGCCCCGGCCTTAAGATGGGGCGCGATGGCCGCGGCGATGTCGCCATAGGCCGATAGCGGCGTGCAGATCACGACCAGATCGGCGCCGGCGACCGCCGCTTCGGGCGTGGCGTGCAGGCTGTCGGCGAGGCCTAGCTCGCGCACTTTTGTCCGGGTTGCCTCGCTGCGCGAGTGGACGGCGATGTGCCGGGCTAGTCCCTCGCGGCGCAGGACACGCGCCAGCGACGAGCCGATCAGCCCAATGCCAATGAGGGCGACGCGGTCGAAAGGCGGGCTCATCGTGCCCTGAACGCGCCGAAAGCTGTGGCGACGGCTTGCATTTCATCCTCGCGGCCGATGGTGATGCGCAGGGCGTCGAGCAGGCCATAGGGTTCGAGCGCCCGGACGATGATGCCGCGTTCGTTGAGGAAACGATTGGCGGCCGCTGCCGTGTGGCGGCCGTCGCGGTCGAAATGGACGAGAACGAAATTGCCGACGCTGGGCGACACGACAAAGCCGTTTTCCCGGAGCCGGTCCGTTAGCCAGTCTCGCCAGGTGTCGTTATGGACCCGCGCGCGGTCGGTAAATGCCACATCGCCCAACGCCGCCACGGCCGCCGCCTGAGCCGCCGAATTGACGTTGAAGGGCGGGCGGACGCGGTTGAGAACATCGGCGATCGCCGGCGGGCAATAGGCCCAGCCCAGTCGCAGCCCACCCATGGCGTAGATCTTCGAGAACGTCCGCGTCATCACGACATTGGCGGCGGTGGTCGCCAGTTGAGCGCCGGGCTCGTAGTCGTTGCGCTTAACGAACTCGGCATAGGCCGCGTCGATGACCAGCAGCACGTTTTCCGGCAATTTGGCGTGGAGCCCGCGTACCTCCTCGTCGGTTAAATAACTTCCCGTCGGATTGTTCGGGTTGGCGAGAAAGACGATTTTCGTCTTTGGCCCAACCTTCGCCAGCAGAGCGTCGACATCGGTGCGGTAGTTCGTCTCCGGCGCGGTCACCGGGCGGGCGCCCGCCGCCAAGGCCGCCACCGGATACATGACGAAGCCATATTGGCTATAGAGCACTTCGTCTCCGGGACCGGCATAGGCTTTGGCCAGCATCGCAAGCAGTTCGTCGGAGCCGTTGCCGCACACGATGGCCTTGGCGTCGAGGCCGTGGTGGCGGGCGAGCGCCTGCCGCAGGTCCGCGGCGCCGCCGTCGGGATAGCGATACATCCGCTCGGCCAAAGCCGTGTAGGCGGCCACGGCCCGAGGGCTGGGTCCCAGAGCGCTTTCGTTGGACGCGAGTTTGATGACCTTTTTCATGCCGGGCAGCGACGACTTGCCGCCGACATAAGGCTCAAGCTCCATGATCCCAGGGCGCGGTGTCGGAGGAGCCATGGATTCAGGCCGCATCGGGGCCGAGCAACTCGGCGGCGGTCAAGGGCGTCGCGCAGGCGCCGAGCGGGATGATACGTTTGACCGCGGTGCCAGGCTGTTTGACCAGGGCGGCCAGTCGGGAATCGCTTGGGGCGACATAATCGGTCACCTCCACCCAATTCTGCCACAGAAGCGGATCCTCGCTGACACGCAGGGCGGCGAAGACCCTCGGGGCAAGACCGGCCTCGGTCAGCGCCGTGCGGAGACGTGCCCGGCTGATCTCACCCTCGGTCTCGATCACCAAAAATGCGTGGTCGTGGCCGGTTGGCTCCGGCCAATGCCCGGCGATGACCAGGGCGGATTTGTCTTCGCGTCCGTTGCCGGAGCCGGCGAAGGGCAGACGGGCGACAATTCGCGGTGCCTTCTTTTCCTCGGCCAGAAGCGTTCGCCACCAAGGATCGGCCTCGCCATCCTCGGGCTCGGGCAACACGCCGACCGCGGCGGCGCCTTCCATAACCGACCGCACGACCTGGCGTACGGAACGGTACTGAACGATCGGCGTGCGGCCGCCGAAATGATCGCGCGCCAAATCGCGATACCCCTCGGCGGCGTCCGCTTCATAGACGGCCACCGAAAACGGTCCCTGCAGGCCAACCAGCGCCGACATCAACTGCCGCCAGATATTAACCAATACGGGACGGGGAAACGGGCCTCGGTGGCGCCGCACCAGCCGGCGCAGCACGGAAGCCTCGCGGCCGGGCCGAAAGCGGCTCCCGCCATCGGCCTCCTTGAGGGCGGCGATTCGCTGGACGACCTCGGTCCGACGCATCAGCAGGTCGTGCATGGCGTCGTCGATGTCGTCGATCTGCCGCCTCAGGTCTTCAAGCGATGTTTGGATGACCGTCATGAAGCGTTTTCGCACAATGCGACGGGTGGTGAGTAGTACTCCGCGGGGCCGCCAAAAGCAAAGTAAAAGCCATGCCAAGTTGGGCGTCGCCGACCTTGCCCTAACCCCCCGCCTATGCCAGCTTGCCGGCCTCAGCCCGCTGCACAAGCGATCCTTTCGGAAGCCAGAAAGATGGCCCAACTGCAACCGCGCCATCACAACCTGCACCTACCCGGCGTGACGCTGCCGGGGCATCGGTTCGCGATCGGCGCCGAAACGCCGTTGCGCCTCGATTGCGGCGCGAGTCTGTCGCGGCTGGACATCGCCTACCAGACCTATGGGCAGCTCAACGCCGACCGCAGCAACGCCATTCTCGTCTGCCATGCCTTGAGCGGCGATCAGTTCGTCATGGAGCGGCACCCGGTCACGGGCCGCGAGGGCTGGTGGGAAAACATGGTCGGCCCCGGGCTGACCCTCGACACCGACCGGTATTTCGTGATCTGCGCCAACGTCGTGGGCGGCTGCATGGGCACGACCGGCCCCAGCGATATTGACCCGGCGACGGGTAAACCCTACGGCCTGGCCTTTCCGCTGATCACGATCGCCGACATGGTGCGCGCGCAAAAGCTTCTGATCGATCATCTGGGCATCGAATCGCTCTTTTGCGTCACCGGCGGCTCGATGGGCGGCATGCAGGCGCTGCAATGGGCGGTCAGCTATCCCGAACGGGTCTTCACCTGTGTGCCGATCGCGGCCGCGGCCAGGCATTCCGCCCAGAATATCGCGTTCCACGAGGTCGGCCGCCAGGCGATCATGGCCGATCCCGATTGGTGCGGCGGCGATTACCTCGCTCATGACAAGCGGCCGCGGCGGGGGCTGGCCGTGGCCCGGATGGCGGCGCACATCACCTATTTGTCCGAGGCCACGCTGCATCGGAAATTCGGCCGCAACCTTCAGGATCGCCGCGAGGTCGCTTATGGCTTCGACGCCGATTTCCAGGTCGAAAGTTATCTTCGGCACCAGGGCAGCGCCTTCGTTGAACGTTTTGACGCGAACTCCTATCTGTACATCACCCGCGCCATGGATTATTTCGACCTGGCCTCCGAACATGGCGGGTTGCTGGCCAATGCCTTCCGGGGCACCAAGTCGCGGTTCTGCGTGATTTCCTTCACCAGCGACTGGCTGTTCCCGACGACGCAGAGCCGGGAGGTCGTCCACGCCCTCAACGCCGTGGCCGCCAATGTCAGCTTCGTGGAAATCGCCACCGATAAGGGCCATGACGCCTTTCTGCTCGACGTGCCGGAATTCTTCGCGACCTTCTCCGGCTTTCTCAACGGCGCGGCCGAACATCGCGGCGTGAAATAGATGGACGGAGACACGGCCGCGCGGACCAATGTCATCCGCGTCGATCTCCAGCTTGTCGCCGATATGGTGGCCGCGCGCAGCCGCGTGCTCGATGTCGGCTGCGGCGATGGCGCGCTGCTCGACTATCTCATCCATTTCAAGCAGGTCGATGGCCGGGGCGTGGAACTCAGCCAGGCCGGGGTCAATGCCTGCGTCCGCCATGGCCTGTCGGTCATCCAGGGCGACGCCGACACCGATCTCAAGGACTACCCTTCGGACGCCTTCGACTACGTTATCCTGAGCCAGACCCTGCAGGCCACGCGCGACCCGCGCATCGTGCTTCGCCAGCTCGTCCGCATCGGGCACCGCGCGATCGTGTCGTTCTCGAATTTCGGATTTTGGCGTGTGCGCTGGCACCTTGCGTGGCATGGGCGGATGCCGGTGGCCGAGGCGCGGGGGCTTTATTGGTACGACACGCCCAACATCCATCCCTGCACCATCACCGATTTCGTCGATCTGTGCCGGGAGCTGGACATCGCCATCGAAAGCGGTCTGGCACTGGACCGCCGTGGCCGCACGCGCCGGCTCAACTCGCCCGGATTCTTCGCCAATCTGTTCGGCGAACAGGCCGTGTTTTTGTTGCGGCGGCCTTAGCGCGCGTTTTCAGCGCGGGCAGGGCGTTAGGTAAGATCGCGCAATCGGCCGACGCCCTGGATTGCCGGGGCATGTTCGGCCCGGCGGCGGCGGGGCTCGCGTGCCGCCGAGGCGGCGTAGAGCTGTTTGCCGGCCTCGACCAAAACCGCACCGGCGAAACCCGGGAACCAGCGTTGGCCGATTTGCTCCCAGGCCGAAGCGGAGCCGAGAAGCACCCGCCGCCGGCTGGGCGGCACGAACAATGCCCCGGCATTTTCCATGGGGGCGAACATGGTGTCGCGCAGCAGCCGCGAAAGCTGGCCCGTGGAATAGGGCAGGCCGTGACCGAAGGGCGTGCGGTCGGTCCGCGCCCAGATGCCGCGGCGATTGGGCACCACCGCGATCAGGCGGCCGTCACCCGACAACACGCGCCAAATCTCGCGCAGCATCGGGCGTAGCTGTTCGCTGCATTCCACTGCATGGACCAGCAACACGCGGTCGAAGGACAGGTCGGGAAAAGGCAGCTCGGTCTCGTCGGAAAGGGCCACGATATTGGGCGCGTCGGGCGGCCACCGCAGGACGCCTTGCGCCGCCGGCATCACGGAAACAACACGTTCGGCCTCCTCGCGAAACGGCAGGATGAAGGGAACCGGATAACCCAGGCCCAGCACCCGCATCCCCCGCACATCCGGCCACAACACACGCAGTTGGCGGCGGATCATGCGCCGCGCCACCTGCCCGAGGCTGGAAGCATAGAAATCGCGAAGGTCGATAACATCGGTCCACATCGATGTCAGTCTAGACCATCGAACGCCGCACGTGGTTCCCCTTACTGGCGGGTCAAGGGCGAAGCCCTTGGATTATTCGACCCAGGCGATACGCAGCAAATTGGTGGCGCCGGGTGTGCCGAAGGGCACGCCCGCGGTGATCGCCAAGGAATCGCCACGTTTGGCGAAGCCTTCGCGCAGCGCGACGCTGCAAGCCTTTTGCACCATTTCGTCGATGCTATGCACGTCTTCGGTCTGGGCGTTGTGGATGCCCCAGGCCAGCGTCAGCCGCCGCGCCGTCGCCGGATTGGGGGTTAGGGACAAGATTGGGACCTCCGGCCGCTCGCGCGAGGCGCGGAGCGCGGTCGAGCCCGAGCTGGTGAAGGTCACGATGGCGGCCGTAGATATCGTGTGCGCCACCTGGCGGGCGGCGGCGGTGATCGCGTCCGCCGCCGTGGCTTCGGGTTCGGCGCGGTCGGCGTTGAGGATGCGGCGGTGCAGCGGATCGGCTTCGACGCGGTGGATGATTCGGCTCATCACGGCTACCGCCTCGATGGGATATTGGCCCGCCGCGGTCTCCGCCGACAACATCACCGCATCGCCGCCATCGTAAACGGCGGTCGCCACGTCGGACGCCTCGGCTCGGGTTGGCGATGGCGAATGCACCATCGAATCCAGCATTTGGGTGGCGACGACCACCGGTTTGCCGGCCCGGCGGCAGGCGCGCACGATGCGTTTCTGCAGAATGGGGACGTCTTCGGTCAGCATCTCGACGCCCAGATCGCCGCGGGCGACCATGACCGCGTCCGACAATTCGAGGATGGCGTCGAGATGTTCGATCGCTTGCGGTTTTTCCAGCTTCGCCAGGATCGACGCCCGGTTGCCGATCAGTTTGCGCGCCTCGGTGATGTCCTCCGGCCGTTGCACGAAAGACAACGCCACCCAATCGGTCCCCAGCTCAAGCGCATAGGCAAGGTCCTTGTGGTCCTTTGCCGTCAACGGGGAGACCGGCAGCACGACATTGGGAACGTTAACGCCTTTGCGGTCGGATAGATCGCCGCCCACGATGATTTCGGTTTCCGCGAAATCGATGCCGCACCGCGCCACGGCAAGGCGCACGCGCCCATCGTCGAGGAGCAGCTCCGTGCCCGGTGTCAGGGCGGCGAATACCTCGGGGTGCGGCAGCGGGGCGCGGCGGATATCGCCGGGCTCGCGGTCGAGGTCGAGGCGGAAGCCCTGGCCGGCGGTCAGACGGACGGGTCCCTCCCGAAAGCGGCCCAGCCGCAATTTCGGACCCTGCAGATCGGCAAGGATGCCGATTGGCCGGCCGGTGCGCTTTTCGAGGCCGCGGATCGCCGCGAATCGCGCGGCGTGGTCTTCGGGGGTGCCGTGGCTGAAATTGAGCCGAAAGACATCCGCGCCCGCCTCGAAGAGTTCGGCGATACGCCCCGGCGTCGAGCTGGCGGGACCGAGCGTGGCGACGATCTTGGTATTGCGGAGGCGACGCATCTTTGGGCAACTTAACCCTGCGGGCGCGATCACGCATTCGATTTCGCGGCCCGGCAATTTCGAGGGGGTTGGAGTTATAGTCGCGATCATGACCTCCGGTGCCGCATCGCCTTGGATGGAGGCCGCGCGGGAGGCGGCCCGTATGCCGCCTTTGCTGGACACGGACGATCCCCCTGCCGTTGAATTGGTGGCCGCCACCGGCTCTCTCCCGCTGGTCCTGGTCTGCGATCATGCGAGCCCGCGTCTGCCTCGCGCCCTCGGCGATCTGGGCGTGGGTGAGGCCGAGCTGCGCCGGCACATCGCCTGGGATATCGGGGCGGCGGATGTCGCACGGTGTCTCGCCCGGCGCTTCGGCGCCGGACTTGTCCTGACCGGCTATTCCCGCCTGGTCGTGGACTGCAATCGATACTTGGACGATCCCGGCGCCTTCCCGGAAATCAGCGACGATGTGACGATCTGCGCGAATCTCAGCCTATCCGACGCGGCGCGGCGGCAACGGATCGACACTCTTTTCCGCCCTTATCACGAGGCGATCGCGGCCCTCCTCTCCGGCTTTTCCAGGCAAGGAATCGTTCCCGTCCTGGTCTCGATCCACAGCTTCACGCCGGTGTTCAAGGGATTCGAGCGGCCGTGGCATGTTGGCGTGTTATGGGATCGCGACCCGCGCATCGCCGTTCCCTTGATGCGGCGCCTCGGCGATCGGGCCGATGTGGTGGTAGGCGACAACCTGCCCTATTCGGCGCGCGAGCCGCGCGGTTACACGATCCGCGAACATGCCGCGCAACGGGGATGGCCGCATGTTGCCCTCGAAATCCGCCAGGATTTGATCGACACCGGCGAGGGTGCGGCGCATTGGGCGCAGATGGTCGCGGCCGCGCTGGCGCCGGCCCTTGAGGATCCCACCCTCTTCCGCGTGGAGCGGTATGGTTAACGGCCGTGCCCCTCCCGCCCCAACCCGGTTTTGTGGTAAGGAATTTGTATCAAAGCCCGTTCAACGGGCATTCAGGAGGATTCGATGAACGAACAGACCCGCATTGAGTTGGAAGCGGCGGCCTTTCGCAGCCTGGTCCAACATCTACGTCAACGCAGCGACGTGCAGAACATCGATCTCATGAACACGGCCGGATTTTGTCGCAACTGCCTGGCCCGCTGGTATCGCGAGGCGGCGGCGACGCGCGGCCTGTCGGTTGCCGATCCCGAGGCGCGGGAAATGGTCTACGGCATGCCCTATGACGAATGGAAGACCAAGTACAACAAGGAAGCGACGCCCAAGCAGAAGGAAGGCTTCGCCGCCGCGCCCAAGCACGACCACGATCACAAACATTGAAACGCCGTCCGCCGATCGCGGCGGCGTTCGCGGGATGACAGGGCCGGTGCCGCCGGCTATATAGCCCCCTCACTCATAGCTTGAGGGCGATACGATGGCGGACACCGGCGGCGTCTCTTCTCAGCGGCTCAAATCTTTCGTGGATCGGATCGAGCGTTTGGAGGGTGAGCGTTCGGCTCTGACCGCCGATATTCGCGAGATCTATTCCGAGGCGAAGGGGACCGGTTTCGATTCGAAAGTCCTGCGCCAGATCGTGCGCCTGCGGAAATTGGACAGCGCCGATCTCAAGGAGCAGGACGAACTTCTCGACCTTTACCGCCGCGCGCTCGGGTTGTGATTTCGCCAGGAGTCGGTTGATCGAAGGGTCCGCGATGCAATGACCGCCACCGAAACAGCTTCACCCGAGCCGGCCGGCGATTTTGTCCGCGACATCATTCGCGCCGATCTCGAGGCCAAGCGCCACGCCAAGGTGGTGACGCGGTTTCCGCCGGAGCCCAACGGTTACCTCCACATCGGACACGCCAAATCCATCTGCCTGAATTTCGGCGTGGCCCAGGAATTCGGCGGCCAGTGCCATCTGCGCTTCGACGACACCAACCCCACCAAGGAAGACCAGGAATTCATCGACGCGATCGAACGCGACGTGCGCTGGCTCGGTTTCGATTGGGGTCCGCATCTACACCACGCCTCGGACTATTTCGACCGGCTCTTTGGTTGGGCCGAGCTGTTGATCGAGGCCGGCAAGGCCTATGTCGACGATTCATCGGCCGACGAAATACGCGCGCTGCGCGGTACCTTGACCGAACCGGGGAAAAACAGTCCCTTTCGCGAGCGCGGCATTGCGGAGAATCTCGATCTTTTTCGCCGCATGCGGGCGGGCGAATTTCCCGACGGCGCCCGCGTCTTGCGGGCCAAGATCGACATGGCGTCTGGAAACGTCAATCTCCGCGATCCCGTGCTCTACCGCATCCTTCATGCCCCACACCCACGCACGGGCAAGGCCTGGTGCATTTATCCCACCTATGATTTCGCTCACGGTCAGTCCGACGCCATTGAGGGCATTACGCATTCGATCTGCACCCTGGAATTCGCCGATCACCGGCCGCTCTACGACTGGTTTCTCGACAATTTGCCGGTTCCGTCGCGGCCGCGGCAGTATGAATTCGCCCGACTCAATCTCGGCTTCACCGTTCTGTCCAAACGTTTCCTGACCGAATTGGTGCGGCGGGGCGCGGTGAAGGGTTGGGACGACCCGCGGATGCAGACCCTGGCCGGGCATCGCCGGCGCGGCGTGCCGCCCGCCGCCATTCGCGATTTTGTTCGGCGCATCGGCGTGGCCAAGGCCAACAGCGTCGTTGATGTCGGGATGTTCGAACACGCGATCCGCGAGCTTTTGAACAAGACCGCGCCGCGCCGCATGGCCATCCTGCGCCCGCTTAAAGTGGTCATCGAGAATTATCCCGCCGACAGCGTCGAGACGCTTGAGGCGCACAACAATCCGGAGGATCCGGGTGCCGGGAAGCGGCCCGTCCGTTTCGGTCGCGAAATCTATGTCGAGCGCGACGATTTCATGGAAAACGCACCAAAGAAATTCTATCGCCTGTCGCCGGGGCGCGAGGTTCGGTTGCGTTATGCCTATTTCCTGACCTGTCGCGCGGCGGTGAAAAACGAAGCCGGCGAGGTCGTGGAGCTACGCTGCACCTACGACCCGGCGACCCGGGGGGGCGATTCGCCGGATGGGCGAAAGGTCCAGGCGACGCTGCATTGGGTCGCCGCCGCGGACGCTGTGCCGGCCGAGATTCGGATTTATAATCATCTGTTTACGCGACCAGACCCAGGTGCCGGCGGCGATGTCTTCGCCGACCTCAACCCGGACTCCCTCGAAATCCTGCGCGGCAGCTTAGTCGAACCGGCGCTCGCCGCCGCAAAGATTGGGGAACCGGTGCAATTCGAGCGGCAGGGTTATTTCTGCGCCGACCCCGATTCCGCGCCCGGACGGCTGGTTTTCAACCGCACGGTTGGGCTGCGGGATAGCTGGGCCAAGGCCAAGGCAAGTCCGGGCGGCGCCGCCTAGAAGACTTACATCCGCAGGTAGCCGAAAGAGCGGCAAAGTCAGCAAGATTAAGTGATTATCGCAAGAATCAGATTGTCCCGAGCAACGAACCGGGGCAAACTTCGAGCAGTGCGAGACGCGGGAGCCTATCTTCGCGAAGGATCGTACAGCCGGATTTCGTCGGCAGTTGGAGGCCTCAAAACCACATAGGGAGACCGCTTAATGATTACGCTGAATGTGAACGGAAAGAACTACAACGTCGATGTCACGCCGGACACGCCACTGCTGTGGACCTTGCGCGACAACATGGGCATGACCGGCACGAAATACGGCTGCGGCATTTCCGAATGCGGCGCCTGCACGGTTCATGTGAATGGCCAGGCCAAGCGTTCATGCGTCACCCCGGCCGGTTCGGTCGTGGGCGCGCAGATCACCACCATCGAAGGCCTATCGGCCGATAGCAGCCACCCCGTCCAAAAGGCATGGATCGAGCTGGACGTGCCGCAATGCGGTTATTGCCAGTCGGGCATGATCATGGCGACGGCGGCGCTTCTGGCCCGCAAACCGAAGCCGACCGATGCCGACATCGACAAGACGATCACGAACATCTGCCGTTGTGGGACGTATCAGCGCATCCGCGCCGCGATCCACCTCGCCGCGAAGAACACGAAGTCCTAAGGGAGGCAGCATATATGACCAATAGATTGGAAGTGAACCGCCGGCAGTTCGTCGTTACGACGGCCGCAGCGGGCGGCGGCATGGCTCTGGGCGTTACCCTGCCGCCGGTTGGCGGCGCGCTGGCCCAGGCCGCTATAACGGAGATGAACCCCTGGATCCTCATCAATGCCGACGATACCGTCGTGCTGCGCCTTCCCAACCATAGCCAAGGCAATGGCGGCACGCTGAACGGCGCCACCTTCATCTGCGAAGAGCTGAGCTGCGCCTGGGAAAAAGTCTCCACCGTATATGCCGACCCCCAACGCAACGCCTTGCAAAACAAGGTGTATCAGCAATTCGGCCAAAGCGGCCGCGCCCTGCGCGTCGTCGCCCAGCAAGCCGGTGCCAGCGCCCGCGAGCGGCTAAAAGCCGCCGCCGCCGCCCGACTCAACGTGCCGGTTGCGGAGGTGGAGGCCAAGGAAGGCATGCTGATTCACGCCAGAAGCAACCGCACGCTGCGGTATGGCGAGGTCGCCGCTCAGGCCGCGCTCATCCGGCTGGAAAAGGAACCGGCGATTAAAAAGCCGGAAGAATGGACCTTTGCCGGCAAGATGGAGAACGGCAAGCTCGAGACCAAGAAGATGGTCAACGGCAGCGCCGTCTACGGCAGCGACGTCAGGCTGCCCAACATGCTTTATGCGGCGGTCATGCAGTCGCCCGTCCATGGCGGCACGCTGCGCAGCTTCGACTTCAACGCGATCAAGGACCGGCCCGGCGTGCGCGCCGCGATTAAGATCGACAAGACCCCGGACCCCAGCAAGCTCGGCGGCAACACCCGCAGTTTCTTGCAATCGTCGGTTGCGGTGGTCGCGGATACGTGGTGGCAGGCGAAAACGGCCCTTGAAGTCATGCCCATCCAGTGGGATGACGGTCCGGGCGCGAAGTACACGACCACCGACGTCATCTACAAGGAATACATGGACGGGACCGAGAAACCGGCCCTGGCCACCATCCGGTCGAAGGGCGACCCGGCTCTGGCGGGCGGGCTCAAGCAGCCTGGGCCGCTGGTCGAAGCGAAATATCTCTCGCCCTTCCAGGAACACTTCCTGATCGAGCCGATGAACGCCACGGCGCAAGTTAGACCGGATCGCCTCGATATATGGGGTTCGGTGGGCGCGAGCGGCGACAATTCCTACGTCATCGGGATGGACGAACTGAAACTTCCCCCCGAAAAGGTCTTTTATCACGATACCATGTCCGGCGGGTCGTTCGGCCGTCGCAATGGCGGCGAAGAAGTCCGTATGGCGGTGGCCATCGCCAAGCAGCTTCAGGGCCCCTTGGCCGGACGTCCGGTCAAGATGCTGTGGAGCCGAGAGGAAACCAGCCGTCAAGGCACCTACCGGCCCATGGCCGCGATCAAGATGCAGGCCAAGCTTGGGGCGGATGGCTACCCGACCCATTGGTTCATG
>CANFCX010000004.1 GCA_947445225.1 Rhodospirillales bacterium | reverse complement strand
CGGTGCAGACCGGTAAAGGCTACGTCGCCGGCACCACGATTCGCGCCACGGACACCCCCATCGGGCTGATCCCGGTCGATGCCTTGTACAGCCCCGTGCGCCGCGTTTCCTACAAAGTGGAAAACACGCGCGTCGGCCAGGTCACCGACTATGACAAGCTGTCCTTGCGGGTTGAAACCAATGGCGCCGTCACGCCCGAGGATTCGGTGGCGCTCGCCGCGCGTATTCTCCAGGACCAGCTCCAGCTCTTCATCAATTTCGAGGAGCCGAAGACCGCGGCCGCCGAAGAAAAGGCAGCCGATCTTCCCTTCAACCGCAATTTGCTGCGTAAGGTCGACGAACTCGAGCTTTCGGTTCGTTCCGCAAATTGTTTGAAGAACGACAACATCATCTATATCGGCGATCTCGTGCAAAAGACCGAGGCCGAGATGCTGCGGACCCCAAATTTCGGCCGTAAGTCCTTGAACGAGATCAAGGAAGTACTGTCCCAGATGGGTTTGCATCTGGGCATGCAGATTCCGAACTGGCCGCCCGAGAACATCGAAGACCTCGCCAAGAAGCTCGAAGAACCGTATTGAGCCGCCCGGCGGTCTAAAGCGAAGGAGTACGTGGCATGCGCCATGGAGTAAGCGGTCGCAAACTGAGTCGGACCACAAGCCATCGCAAGGCGATGTTCGCCAATATGGCGGCTTCGCTGCTTCTGCATGAACAAATCAAGACGACGCTTCCCAAGGCCAAGGAATTGCGGCCGGTGGTCGAGAAACTGATCACGCTCGGCAAACGCGGTGGCCTTCACGCACGGCGCCAGGCGCTGTCGGTCCTGCGCGATACCGAACTTGCCGAGAAACTTTTTGGAGCCTTGGCGCAACGTTATGCCAAGCGGCTCGGCGGTTATACGCGGGTGCTGCGGGCTGGCCATCGTTATGGCGACATGGCGGCGATGGCGGTTATCGAACTGGTTGATCGCGATCCCGAGGCCAAGGGTGCGCCCGATCGGGCCGCCGCGGCCGCGGCGGCCGCAGCCGCCGCCGAGCAGCCCGCGGCGTAAGTCGCGCGCAGTAAACTTCGGATTGCGGATATCGCTGGTTCTGCCGGCGGGTGGATGAAGGGCGGCTCGGCCGCCCTTTTTCCGTTATATTGGCCACAGTTGGCGCTTGTTCGCGCCCGTTCGTCCTGATTTCCGATGAAGAGCCGAGCCGAAAACACCTTGTTCTCCCAGACCGCGCCGCGTCCCCTGGCCGACCGGTTGCGGCCCACCGCGCTGGCCGAGGTGGTTGGGCAGGACCATCTGTTGGGACCCGGCGGCCCGCTTGGGCGCATGGTGGCCGCGCGCCGCCCGGCCTCGATCGTGTTGTGGGGACCGCCAGGCACCGGAAAGACGACGATCGCGCGTCTGCTGGCGGAAGCGACGGAGGCTCACTTTACCGCCTTGTCCGCGGTGTTTTCCGGGGTCGCGGATTTGCGCAAGGTGTTCGATGAAGCGCGGCGGCGGCGCGAGACCGGCGGCGGCACGCTGCTTTTCATTGATGAAATCCACCGGTTCAACCGTTCGCAGCAGGATGGCTTTTTGCCCTATGTCGAGGACGGCACCGTGATCCTGGTCGGCGCAACCACGGAAAATCCATCTTTCGAGTTGAACGCGGCGTTGTTGTCGCGTTGCCAGGTGCTGGTTCTGAAGCGCCTGGATTCCGATGCGCTGGAGGTTTTGCTGGCGCGCGCCGAACGGGCGGAGGGTCGCGCGCTGCCGTTGGATAGGGACGCCCGCGTGGCGCTTCTGGCCATGGCCGATGGCGATGGCCGTTATCTCTACAATCTGGTCGAGGAGTTGTTCCTGCTGCCAACGGGCACGGCGCTCGACCCGGCCGGGCTCGCCCGCGCCGTACAGCATCGCGCGCCGCTTTACGACAAGAGCCAGGACGGTCATTTCAACCTGATCAGCGCGCTGCACAAATCCATGCGCGGATCGGACGTGGATGCCACGCTGTATTGGCTCGCCCGCATGCTGGCCGGCGGCGAGGACCCGCTCTACATCGCGCGTCGTTTCGTGCGGTTTGCCGTGGAGGATATCGGCCTGGCCGATCCCGCGGCGTTGACTCAAGCGGTCGCCGCCAAGGACGCTTATGATTTTCTCGGCTCGCCGGAAGGCGAACTGGCCATCGCTCAATGCGCGATCTATCTGGCGACGGCGCCCAAATCCAACGCGGCCTACCGCGCGTTTGCGGCCGCGCAAGCCGCCGCCCGCGCCACCGGGTCTCTGCCGCCGCCGTCGCACAGCGTCAACGCGCCGACGCGGCTCATGCGCGAACTTGGTTATGGCGAGGGCTACCGCTACGACCATGACGAGCAGGGTGGCTTTTCCGGCCAGAATCATTTCCCCGATGGCATTGAGCGGCAGGTTTTCTATGCCCCGGTCGAACGTGGTTTCGAGCGCGAAATCAAAAAGAGACTCGATTATTGGCAGGGTCTGCGGGACCGAAAGAGCGGTAACGCATGAAGACTCTCATGGCGGTGGCATTGGGCGGAGCGCTTGGATCGGTTGCGCGCTACGGCGTGGTCGCCTGGGCGGGGGATCGCCTTGGGCTCGATTTTCCGTGGGGCACCCTGATCGTTAATCTGATCGGCTCCTTCGCCATTGGCGCGCTGGCCGAGGCGATGACGCTGCTCTGGTCGCCGAGTCCCGAAATCCGCGCCTTCTTGATCGTCGGCATTCTCGGCGGGTTCACGACCTATTCCGCATTTTCCCTCGATATCTTTGTGTTGATCGAGCGTGGCGCCTGGATCCCGGCTTTGTCCTATGTGCTGGCATCGCTTCTCCTGGGCCTGGGCGGCCTCGTCGCCGGACTTCGCCTCGTGCGGCTGGTGGCGGGATGACCGGCGTCGAACAACGCAGCGTCGCCGAGGACGAAGCCGATCTCCGGCTCGACCGATGGTTTCGCCGTCACTTCCCCGACCTTCCGCACGGCCAACTGGAAAAGCTTCTGCGCACCGGCAAGGTCCGCATCGACGGCAAGCGGGCGAAGGCGAATGCCCGCCTGGCCGCCGGCCAGACCATCCGCGTGCCGCCGATGACCGCGCCCGCGTCGGACAAACCGGCCGCGCCCAAGAAGACGCCGCAGGTCGCCGCCCGGGACTCTGCATGGCTGCAATCGCTCGTTCTTCATCGCGACGCGGACATGATCGTCATCAACAAGCCGCCCGGTCTGGCCGTACAGGGGGGCACCGGCATCACCCGTTCACTCGACGGCATGCTCGATGCCCTGAGATTTGGCAGTGCCGATCGGCCACGCCTGGTCCACCGGCTCGATCGCGACACCAGCGGCGTCTTGGTCCTGGCGCGGACGGCGCGCGTCGCCGCGCGGCTGGCCGAGGCCTTTCGGACCAAGGCCGTACGCAAGCTGTATTGGGCGTTGGTCGTCGGTGTTCCGCGACCGCATCGCGGCCGCATCGACCTTCCCTTGGCGAAGGTGGCGGGGCTGGAAGGAGAGCGGGTCGTGGAGGATGACGAAGGCGGCAAACGCGCCATCACCGAATACGCGGTCGTCGATCATGCCGGCAAGAAGGCCGCGTGGTTGGCGCTGGAACCGTTGACCGGGCGCACCCATCAACTGCGGGTGCACTGCCTTTCGCTGGGCACGCCGATCCTTGGAGACGGCAAATATGGGGGGCCTCAGGCGTTCCTCAGCGGGGACTTCTCGCGCGACCTTCATCTCCATGCCCGTGGCATCGTTCTGCCGCTTCCCGACGGGACGGCGTTGACCGTGCGCGCGGACCTTCCGGACCATATGCGGCAGTCTTGGGAATTCTTCGGTTTCGACGCCGCCGGCGAGGGCGACACCCTGGCCGAAGGCGCCGGCTAATTCACCTTGCCTCGGCTGCATTTCGGCACAAGAGTCGCCCCATGACGCCGCTCCCGCGCCCAAGGCTCGCCGTCTTCGATTGTGATGGCACACTTCTCGACAGCCAGCACATGATCGTCGCGGCGATGGGGGCCGCGTTCGCCGGGCACGGTCTCGCCGTGCCCGAAGCGGGCGCGGTGCGCCGCGTCGTCGGCCTTTCGCTGGTCGAAGCCGTCGCCGAACTTGCCGCCGGCCTCGATGGCGTGTTCCACACCCGAATCGCCGAGACCTATAAGCGGGAATTCGCCGGGCTGCGCCAACGCGACGAACATGACGAACCCCTTTATCCCGGCGCGAGGGAGGCTATCGCCGCGCTGATCGGCGATGGCTTTGCTTTGGGGGTCGCCACTGGGAAATCGCGCCGCGGCTTGCGTTCGGCGCTCGAGCGCCACGGGCTGACCGATCGTTTTGTCACCTTGCAGACGGCCGATGACGGTCCCAGCAAGCCCCACCCCGAGATGTTGCGCAAAGCCATGGCCGAAGCCGGGGCGACCGCCGTGGACACAATCATGATCGGAGATACCACCTTCGACATCGCGATGGCCCGCAACGCCGGGTGTGGCGGTATCGCCGTCGCATGGGGCTATCATCCCGCTGAAGATCTGTTGGCGGCCGGCGCCGATGTCCTGGTCAATTCCTTTGGCGATCTGCCCCCGGCGGTCGTCCAACTCACGGAGGCACGACAATGCGCTTGAAGACCGTTGCCATCGCGACGACCGCGATCCTGGTCGGCGCCGCCGTGGCCGTCATCGCCATCATTCAGTACACGGATTTCAACCAATACCGGAGCCTGATCGCGGAGCAGGCCAAGGCGGCCACCGGGCGCGACCTCGTCATCGCCGGCGACCTCGGTTTTGCGCTGTTGCCTAGCCCGCGGCTGAAAGTCGAGGACCTGACCTTCGCCAACGTGCCCGGCGGATCGCGGCCGGAGATGATCAAACTCCGGAGCCTCGAGGCGGAGGTCGAGCTGCTGCCCCTGATCGTCGGCGACATCCGGGTCCGGCGCCTGATCCTCATCGGCCCGGATGTCCTCCTGGAAACGGATACCCAGGGCCGCGGCAATTGGGTGATCGCCGGCGCTGGCGCGCCGGCCGCGCCCGCGCCCGCGCCCGCCGCGCCGCCCGGAGGTCCGGCCCGATTGCCCACCGTCAACGAGGTCGAAATCCGCGATGCCACCATCGTCTATCGCGACGCGAAGACAGGGGCGCGGCACCGCATCGTTGTCGCCAAGCTGATCGGCAAGGCCGATGGCGTGGACAGTCCGCTACGCCTCGACCTTGAGGCGGGCGCCGACGACGTTCCGATCGCGGCGCAGGCGACTCTTGGGGCGTTGGCGCATCTGGGACAAGCCCGGCCCTGGCCGGTGAGCGTCGATGCCAAGATCGCCAGCATGACGGTCAAGATCGACGGCATGATCGCGGCGCCTTTGGAGGGCAAGGGTTACGATCTGACCGCCACCGCATCCGCGCCTGAATTAGCCGAGTTGGCGCGTCTGGCCGGGCGGGCGCTGCCGCCGGTGGGTCCGCTTAACCTTTCCGCCAGGATTTCGGAGCGGGCGGGTGCTCCGGCGGTGTCCGACCTCAAGGTTGAAATCGGCAAAGCCGAACTCTTGCTCGTCCGTTTCGAGGGTAGCGTCTCGGATGTGACCAAACCCGCCGGCATCGACCTTGCCGTGACCGCGGAGGGCAAGGATCTGACGCCCCTCAACGCCCTCGCCGGAACGAATTTGGCGGCCTTGGCGCCGCTGCGTCTTTCGCTGCGCGCCGCCGATGGCCAAGGCGGTTACGCGTTGACCGGAATCGACATCAAGGCGGGGCAAAGCGACCTGGCCGGCACCGCGTCGATCGCGATCACCGGCGTGCGGCCCCGGCTGCGGGCCGATCTCGTGGCAAGACTTCTCGACATTGATGCCCTGGGCAGCGGCGGAAAACCCAGCCAGCCGGCCGCCGCGAGCGGCCCAGCCGCCGCCGCGCCGCGCGGCGATGGCCGGGTAATTCCCGACCTGCCAATTCCCCTCGATCTGTTGCTCGGCGCGGATGCCGACCTCAAGCTCAAGGCAGATCGGATCAATGCGGCCGGGTTCACCCTCCAATCGGTGGCACTCGATGTCGCCCTCACCGAGGGCGAATTGCGCGTCAGGCCGGCGGCCCAACTGGCTGGCGGCAGGTTCGACGGGGAAGTGACGGCCGCGGCCAAGACGGCGCAAGTTTCGATGAAGGTGAACCTACGGTCGATGGGGCTGGGCGGTTTGCTCAACGAGATGAAACTTACCGATCTATTATCCGGCGGCAAGGTGGACGCGGAGATCGACCTGAAGGGGCCGGCGCGCGATCTGCGCGGGCTTGCCGGTGGGCTTCAGGGCCATATCGGCCTGGCCGTCGGCGAGGGTCGGCTGGCCACGAAATATGCCGATTTCCTCGCCGCCGACCTAATCAAGGGATTGGCCCCTTGGGGTATGGGCGAGCAGGACACCAAGCTGAATTGTCTGGTCACGCGGTTCGACGTGGCCAATGGCGTCGCCACTTCCCGCGCGTTGATCTTGGACACGGCGCGAATCACCGTGCGTGGCGAAGGCACCGTCAACCTGGCCAATGAACGCCTCGATCTCACAATCACCCCGCGCCCGAAGGAAGCGAGTCTGCTCAGCCTGGCGGTGCCCGTGCGCATCGGCGGCACGCTCGGTTCGCCGAGTTTCCTTCCCGATCCGGCCAGCGTCGCCAGGGGTGTGGCCGGCGCCCTTGCCGGCGCGGCGATCAATCCGCTTGGCCTGCTCGTGCCCTTCGTCTCCGGCGGCACGAACGAGGCCAATCCGTGTCTGGCCGTTGCGTCAGCGAACCCGCCGGGTCGACCGGCGTCGACCCAGCCCCCGGCGCAACAACAACCACCACCGCAGCCGGCACCCGGTCTGCTCGAGGGGCTCGGTCAGGGATTACAACGCCTGTTCAGATGAAGCGATTCTGGCGCGAGGTCGCGATCGTCGCTGGCGATGGCGGCTTCACCGTGACCCTCGATGGAAAACCCGTCCGCACCGGGCGAGGTGAACCCTTGGTCGTCGCCCATGCCGTCCTCGCCGAAGCCATCGCCGCGGAGTGGCGAGGGCAGGGCGAAAAGCTTGACCCCGCCGCGATGCCGCTGACGCGGATCGCGGGTGCGGCGATCGATCGCAACGCCGCCGGCCGCGCGGCCGTCGTCGACAGGGTCGCCGCGTTCGCCGGCACCGACTTGATTTGCTACCGCGCCGAATCGCCACTGGCGCTGGCGCAACGCCAGGCGACGCAGTGGCAACCCCTGATCGATTGGGCGGCGGGGCGTTTTGGCGCGCGGCTCGGCGTGGTTGACGCAATCGCGCCCTGTCCGCAGCCGGCTGCAGCACTCGCCAACTTGCACAAGACCGTCAACGCCTTCGACGATCTGCGACTGGCTGCGCTGGAGGCGGCGGTGGCGGCGGCGGGTTCGCTGATTATCGGGCTCGCCTTGGCCGAAGGCCGACTTGATGCCGATGAAGCCGCGGCGACGTCCCAGCTTGACGAACTCTTCCAGGCCGAGCGCTGGGGAGACGATCCCGACGCGGTTCGAAGCCGGGCCGAGCGGCGCCAGACCCTGGCCGCCGCCGCCGCCGTGTTTGCCACCGCGGGCACATAGGCGGGCGGTCACTGGCACCAGCGCCGTGTTGGTGGTACGGATTGGCCTTCGCGGTGTAACCGATCAGGGGCGGGGATGCAGGATATTCTCCGGCAGCTCGAAGAAAAGCGCGCACAGGCAAGGGCGGGCGGCGGCGCGCGCCGGGTCGCCGCGCAACACGCCAAGGGCAAGCTGACGGCGCGCGAGCGAATCGATGTCCTGCTCGACGCCGATTCATTCGAGGAATACGACATGTTCGTCGAGCATCGCTCGGCGGATTTCGGCCTCGCCGACCAGAAAATTCCCGGCGACGGTGTCGTCACTGGCTGGGGCACGATCAATGGCCGCAAGGTGTTCATTTTCAGCCAGGATTTCACCGTCTTCGGCGGCGCGCTGTCCGAGGCCCATGCCGAGAAAATCTGCAAGATCATGGATCAGGCGCTGAAGGTCGGCGCCCCGGTCATCGGCCTTAACGATTCGGGCGGCGCCCGAATTCAGGAAGGTGTCGCCTCGCTCGCCGGTTATGCCCAGGTATTTCAGCGCAATGTGTTGGCGTCTGGCGTGATTCCCCAGATTTCGCTGATCATGGGGCCCTGCGCCGGGGGCGCGGTTTATTCGCCGGCGATGACCGATTTCATTTTCATGGTCCGGGATTCGTCCTACATGTTCGTGACTGGCCCCGACGTGGTGAAAACCGTGACCCACGAGGCCGTGACCCATGAACAGCTCGGCGGCGCGTCGACGCATTCAACGAAATCCGGCATCGCCGATTTGGCTTTCGCCAATGACATCGAGGCGTTGCTGCAGCTTCGCCGTTTCGTCGATTTTCTGCCAACCTCGAACCGCGCCAAGGCCCCGGCACGACCGACCGAGGATCTCCACGATCGCATCGAAACGTCACTCGACACCCTGGTTCCCGCCAGCCCGAACAAGTCCTATGACATCAAGGAACTTATCCACAAGGTCGCGGACGAGGGCGATTTCTTTGAATTGCAGCCCGATTATGCCGGCAACATCGTCATTGGTTTTGGGCGGCTGGAGGGCCAGACCGTTGGTTTCGTGGCGAACCAGCCCATGGTTCTGGCGGGTTGCCTCGACATCGCTTCGTCGATCAAGGCGGCGCGATTTGTCCGGTTTTGCGATTGTTTCGACATCCCGATTGTGACGTTCGTGGACGTCCCCGGTTTCCTACCCGGCACTGCCCAAGAACATGGCGGCATCATCCGCCACGGCGCCAAGTTGTTGTATGCCTTCGCCGAGGCGACCGTGCCGAAGGTTACGGTCATTACCCGTAAGGCCTATGGCGGCGCCTACGACGTCATGAGTTCGAAACATCTGCGCGGCGACGTGAACTATGCCTGGCCGACGGCGGAAATCGCCGTGATGGGCCCGAAAGGGGCGGTCGAAATCATCTTCCGCGGCGATCTCGGCGACCGGCAGAAAGTAGCGGACCGGACCGAGGATTACCGACGGAAATTCGCCAGCCCGTTCATCGCGGCCCATCGCGGCTTCATCGACGATGTCATCATGCCCCATTCAACGCGCCGGCGAATCTGCCGCGCGCTCGCCATGCTGCGCGACAAGAAGCTCGAAAATCCTTGGAAGAAACACGACAACATCCCCTTGTGATTTGATGTTCTCGAAAATATTGATCGCCAACCGCGGCGAGATTGCGTGCCGGATCATCCGCACGGCGCGCCGCATGGGCATCAAGACCGTTGCGGTGTATTCCGATGCCGATGCCGATGCCCTGCATGTTCGCGAGGCCGATGAGGCGGTTCTGATCGGCCCGCCGCCGGCGGTTTCGAGTTACCTACGTATCGATGCCATCGTTAAGGCCTGCAAGGAGACCGGGGCCGAGGCCGTCCATCCGGGTTACGGGTTCCTGTCCGAAAACCCGGCATTCCCCAAGGCGCTTGAAAAAGCGAAGGTCGCCTTCATCGGCCCGCCGGCCAAGGCGATCGCCGCGATGGGCGACAAGATCGCAGCCAAGAAGCTGGCGGAGAAAATCGGCATCAACACCATTCCCGGCCATCTCGACGCCATCGCAGACGTGGCTTCGGCGGTCAAGATCGCGCGTCGCGTCGGTTATCCCGTGATGGTGAAGGCCGCGGCCGGCGGCGGCGGCAAGGGCATGCGTGTCGCGCGCAACGATGCCGAAGTTCGCGAAGGTTTCAGATTAGCGGCGGGTGAGGCCAAAGCAAGTTTCGGGGACGATCGGCTGTTCATCGAGCGCTACATCGAAGAGCCGCGCCACATCGAAATCCAGATTCTGGGCGACCGCAGCGGCAATATCATTCACCTGGGGGAACGGGAATGTTCGATCCAGCGTCGTCACCAGAAAATCATCGAGGAAGCGCCTAGCCCTTTCATCGACGCCGCCACACGCGAAGCCATGGGACAACAGGCCGTGGCGCTTGCCCGGGCCGTCGGCTACACCTCGGCCGGGACGGTTGAGTTCGTTGTTGACCAGTCCGGGCGGTTCTATTTCCTGGAGATGAATACGCGCCTTCAGGTCGAACATCCGGTGACCGAAGCAGTCACCGGCCTCGATCTGGTCGAGATCATGATTCGAATCGCGGCGGGAGAGAATTTGCCGCTACGCCAAACGGACGTTCGGCTGACCGGTTGGGCGATCGAAGCGCGACTCTGCGCCGAGGATCCGCTACGCAATTTCCTGCCGTCGATCGGTCGCCTGACCCATTACCGGCCGCCAATGGACATGGAGGGCATCCGCATCGATTCCGGGGTCGTCGAGGGCGGCGAAATCGGTATCCACTACGACCCGATGATCGCCAAGCTTATCGCCTTCGGTCGGAGCCGCGGGCAGGCGATCGCCCGTCTGCGCGCGGCGCTCGATGCGTTCCACATTCGTGGCATCAGCCATAATATGAGTTTTCTCGCGGCCACGGTGGCGACCCGCCGTTTCGCATCCGGCCGCCTGTCGACGAATTTCATCGACGAAGAATTCCCCGGTGGGTTTAGCGGCGTGCGCCCTTCGGTTGAATTGACGCGCCAGTTGTTGGCGCTCGCCGCCGCCGTCCATCGTCAGTGCATCGAACGCGAGGCCTCGATCGACGGGCAATTGGTTGGCCATGGCCCAAGAATTCCCGAGGACTGGGTGGCCGTTCTCGGCGATGGGCAAAGATCGCTCAGCGTGGCGCCCGCGGCCGAAGGTTGCGATGTCGCCATGGACGACAGGGTTTTTACCGTGCGCGGGCATTGGACCTTCGGCTCGCCGCTTTTCAGCGCCTCGGTCGATGGCGATATGATGACGGTGCAGGTGCAGCGCCGCCGAATCGGTTACCGCCTTCTCCATGCCGGCGTCGAATTCGATGTCATGCTGCTCGCCGAGCGCACGGCCGAGCTGTGGCGGCTCATGCCGAAGAAGCGCGGCCGCGATACGACCCAGTTTCTCCTGTCGCCGATGCCCGGTTTGCTCAAGACCGTCGCCGTGAAACCGGGGCAGGACGTGAAGGCGGGCGAGGAGTTGGCCGTGGTCGAGGCGATGAAAATGGAAAACATTCTGCGCTCGGACCGCGACGGGCGCATCGCGCGGATCCATGCCCAGCCCGGCGCCAGCTTGGCCGTCGATCAGCCGATATTGGAATTCGTGTGACCGATCTCGAAAAGGCGGTGACCGTCCGCATCGTCGGACGGGTCCAAGGTGTATGGTTTCGGGGCTGGACCGTCGATCAGGCCAATCGGCGCAAGGTGCGCGGGTGGGTCCGTAATCGCCGCGACGGTTCGGTCGAGGCGTTGTTCATCGGGCCCGCCGCCGCGGTTGACGAGATGGTCGGACTTTGCCGGCGGGGGCCTCCGGAGGCAAAGGTCGATTCCATCGACATCGCCACGGCCGCGGACGATGGGAGCCGGACTTTCGTTCAGGCGCCGACGGACTGAGTTACTTCCAGCACTCTACCGACAGCGTGAAGCCCCTGGCTAGATCGCCGATATCGGCCGCCCGCATTTCAGCGCCGCCGCGAGCGGTTTCATAGGGCACGCGGTTGGCGTCGAGGAATTTTCGCGCCGTCGCCGTCTTGATGGCGAAATTGACGTTCTGCGGAATGTCGCCGGTCGTCTGGGCGATCTTGAGGGCGTTAAGCTTGCTGACAACAACGCCCACGACGCTGCCGCTCATGTCGAGCAGCGGCCCACCGCTATTGCCCGGCTGGACCGGGGCGGTGATCTGCAGATAGCGGGCGTCGTCGCGCAGGCCGGACAGCGCGCTGACCGCGCCGGTGGTGACGCTGGCGTCGGACGACAGAAGCCCGCGCAACGGATAGCCGACGACAACCACGTCTTCGCCGGCCCGGATCGTCGTGCCATCGCGAAACCGCGCAAAGCCGGGCGCCGGGGACGGCAGCTTGAGCAAGGCCAAATCGTCGCCCTGGTTGAACGCGACGACCGCGACGGCCACGGCGGCGGCGGCGCCAGGCGGGCGGGCGCGCACTTCCTGGCAGCCGAGAATGACATGGTTGTTGGTTAGAATGTGGCCGTCGCGGCTGATGACGATGCCGCTGCCACTGCCCGTCATCGTCGGGCCCGCGGTTCGAGGCCTTTCCTGAGTCGCCGGTTGTTGCGGGCGCACGTTCGGCGGAAGGACCGCGGTCGATCGACTCGCCTGCCCCGGCACGTTGAGCCCGGCGGCGGTGGCGGCGTCGCGCAGCCGCGCAAGCAAGGGCGTCGAGATTTGGCCATCCACGGGCAGCGCGACACGTTCCTGGAAGGCGCTGATGGCCGCGCGTGTCTTGGCGCCGAAGGTGCCATCGGCGGCACCAGGGTCATAGCCGAGTCCGGCGAGCATGGCCTGCACCGAACGGACCAAATCGGCCGACGGGCCGACCGCGGCGGGCGCGCTGGGCGCGGCGACACTGGCGATTTCCGATTTCGGCTGGAAGGCTGCCGCGATCTGCTGGCCTTGCGCTCGTTGCGCCGCGGTTAGCAGCTTGACCACCCGGTCACGGCTGGCGGTCGCACGGTCACGCGCCGCACCCGCTGGGAGCCGGGAAGCGGCAAGATTGAACCAGACATAGGCCTGAACGGCGTCTTTCTCCAGCCCGTCGCCGTTTTCATAGAGGGCGCCAAGCGCATTTTGCGCGTTGGGCTCTCCCTGTTTGGCCGCCCGCGCCAACAATGCCGCCGCCTCCGGCGCATTCTTGGTAACGCCGCGGCCGTTTATCAGGGCAAGGCCGAGATTGAGCTGCGCCTGCGAAATGCCCTGCTCCGCCGCCTTGCGGAACCAATTCACAGCCTCGGCGGGGTTCTGGTCGACGCCGCGACCTTGATTGTAGAGCGCCCCCAAATTGTTTTGGGCCGCCGCATTGCCTTGTTCGGCCGATCGCCGGTACCATTTTGCCGCCTCGGCGTCGTTCTGGGCGGTTCCGCGGCCTTCAGCGTAAAGCAGGGCGACATTGAATTGGGCTCGAGCATCGCCCGCTTCGGCCAGGGGTCGAAACTCGCGCCAGGCGGTGGCGTAATCCCCCTTCTGGAGCGCGGCGACACCTTCGTTCATGCCCGCCGCTGCTGGGGAGCAGACCAAGAACAGTATCGCGAACCAGACAGCTCGCTTCACGTCAGCATCTCCGAGAGTTAGCCAATTCCAACGCAAATAATATCACAAATTGGCGGCGGTTTTGGAGAGCGGCGCCGTCGTACCACCAAAAATGGGGGGGAAGGTCTCGATTAGAGCCGAATCGACCTCGGCCGAGCCGACCGGGATACCGAGATCGGTAAGCGATGTGACGCCATATCGTCCATCCTGCCGGATGCCACAGGGCACGATACCGCGATAATGCCGCAAGTCCGGGTCAACGTTGAGCGACAGGCCGTGAAAGCTCACCCAATGCCGAATGCGTACGCCGACCGCGCCGATCTTGTCCTCGCGACCGCCACCGCGATCGACCCAGATGCCAACTCGCCCCGGACGTCTTTCCCCTTTAATGTTGAAACGATCCAAGGCGGCGATCATCCATGCCTCCAAGCCGGTGACAAAATGCCTTATGTCGCGACCGCGCCGGCCGAGATCGAGGAGGACATAGGCAATACGTTGTCCGGGGCCGTGATAGGTGTACTGGCCGCCGCGGCCACTTCGGAACACCGGCAGATCATCCGGCAAGATCAAATCTTCGGGCCGGGCGCTGGTCCCGGCCGTGTAAAGGGCCGGATGGCTCAGGAGCCACACCAATTCCGGCGCTTCACCGGTACGAATGGCGGCTACCCGCGCTTCCATTTCGGCCACGGCGCCCGCGTAATCGACCGGCCGGTCGTCGATCCGCCACTCAATGTCACGCGACTGGGTCATTTTCTCCGCGGTGGCCTCCTGGGCCGCTTGCGGAGGGCGTGACGATTTGCTATTCCCGGCGTCATCTAGCGACAGGGACGGAACGATGGGCGGATCGGTCATGGCTACGATCCGCGCTGGCGGTCGTGGCGGAACTGGTAGACGCGCAGCGTTGAGGTCGCTGTGGGAGCAATCCCGTGGAAGTTCGAGTCTTCTCGACCGCACCAAATTCGATAGCGCCGCTTTTGCGAAAGCTGTGCTTTGCCATTTGAACTCCTGACGCCCTTCGGCGGGTTGCGGCCTTCACCGGCCGCAACCCGTGCCGAAGCCCGCTGGGAGCCTCTAACATCGCCGGCGCCGGCACCGCAAGTGCCGGCCGGTGACCGCCGCGTGGGTCCATGAGCGACAATCAGCCTTCGGATCCGTCGCCACCCGAGCCCGCGGGTGAAGATGAAGTCGGGCTGAAGCCGGAGCTGATTGCCTCCGTCGCCGAGGCGCTGGCGGCGGGCGAGGTCGCGGTCGTCGAGAAACTCATCCAATCCCTGCATTACGCCGACACCGCCGATTTGCTCGAAGGGCTGGGGCCGGGGGACCGGCACGCTTTCGTGGAGATCATCCGCGATCGCTTCGATCCGGAAGTTCTTCCCGAACTCGACGAAACGGTTCGCGACGAGGTTGCCGAGCAACTCGGAACCGAGGTCCTTGCCGGGGCGATCGCCAGGCTCGATTCCGACGACGCGCTTTATCTGATCGAGGGGTTGGAGGAAGGAAAGCGCAGGCAGGTCCTGCAGAAAATTCCGGCGGCGCTGCGTAAACAGCTCGAAGAGGGTCTCGCCTTTCCCGAACGCAGCGCCGGCCGCCTCATGCAGCGCGATTTTGTCGCCGTCCCGACGTTCTGGACGGTCGGCGACACCATCGACTACATGCGCGAGAGCGCCGACCTTCCGGAGGATTTCTACGATCTCTTCGTCGTCGACGCCAAACATCGACCGATCGGCACCGTGGCGCTCAACCGCCTGCTCCGCACCAAACGGCCGCTCAAAATCGGCGAGATCATCGAGGCCGACATGAAGACCGTGCCGGTGACGATGGACCAGGAAGATGTCGCCTTTCTGTTCAAACAGCACGATTTGGTTTCTGCCCCGGTGGTCGATCATTTCGGCCGATTGGTCGGCACCGTGACCGTCGACGACGTGGTCGATGTCATCGAAGAGGAAGCCGAAGAAGATTTGATGCGCCTCGGCGGCGTCAGCGAAAGCGACATCCACACCCCCGCCATGGACACCGCGCGCGGCCGCATCCGGTGGCTGCTGGTAACGCTGATCAACACGGTCATAGCGTCCACCGTCATCCTTCAATTCACGGTGGCCATCGACCGCATCGTCGCGCTGGCGGTGTTGATGCCGATCGTCGCCGCGATGGGCGGCAATGCGGGTATGCAAGTGGTGACGGTGACGGTGCGGGCGCTGGCGACACGGGCCCTGACGCCGGCAAACGCCGCCCGCGTTGTGGTGAAAGAGCTGTCGGTCGGCGCGCTGAACGGCGTGGTTTTCGCCGCCATCATCGGCAGTGGCGCGGGATTTTGGTTCGACGATGCGAAACTCGGTGGCGTTCTCGCCGCGTCCATGGTTTTCAACATGGTCTGGGCCGGTTTCGCCGGGATCGCCATACCGCTCGCCATAGACCGGTTCGATCTCGACCCGGCGGTCAGCGCGGGGCCGTTTCTGACCACGACCACCGATGTGCTCGGCTTCTTCTCCTTCCTCGGTTTGGCGACGTGGCTGCTGCTGTGACTCGCTTCGCCTAGCAGGCACTTGACAATAATGTTATAGTGTCATAACAACATTTATCGACATTTGGTCTTATTAAGGCTAGAATCAATTTAATGGAGGACCGGTGATGAAATCTCGCAATTCATTCACCAGCGTTGCCTGCGAAGCTATCCAGGGTGGAAAGACGAATGCCGAGGTGCTCAGGATTTTGCGGGACCGCTTCCCCCAGGAGGATTGGGAAAAGCGCAAGGGTTATCCTACTTTTTATCGCTCGGACCTCCGACGAAAGGGTGTTCTCAGCGCCGCCGCCCAACGGCTTGAGGGAGTTCGTGCTACTCGCGGAAAAAATGACCTGATCGACCCCGCCCCAAAGCACGTCCGGGTTGAAGTGGGACGTGACGGGCGCGTTGTCATTCCCGTGGCATACCGCCGGGTGCTTGGCCTCGAAGAAGGAGGGCAAGCGTTGATGGCTGTCGAACGCGACGAAGTTCGGCTGATCGGGCGGGATGCCGCGATTCGGCGAGTGCAAAGCCTCGTCGCCAAATATGTACCGGCAGGGACCAGCCTGACCGACGAACTGCTCGCCGAGCGGCGGGTCGAGGCTGCGCGTGAAGACGGCGAAAGGCGGTAAGGTCGTCCTCGATGCCTCGGCGATCCTGGCATTGTTGATCGGGGAGCCCGGCGCCGAAGCCGTGCGAGAGCATATTCCCGATTCCGTCGCGTCCGCCGTCAATGTCGCGGAGGTCGCGGCAAAGCTGGCCGACCACGGGGTTAAGGACTCGGAAATCCGCGAGATCATCGGGGCTCTGGGTATCGAGGTGGCGCCCTGCGACGCCGACCTCGCCTTCGCTTCCGCCACGTTGCGGCGTCAATCGCGCAAGGCCGGCCTTTCGCTAGGCGACCGTATGTGCCTCGCCTTGGCGAGGCTGCGGGATCTGCCCGCCCTGACCGCCGACAAGAGATGGTTGGATCTGGATTTGGGCGTCGAGATTCGCTCGATACGATAGCTAAATATCAGGAGGGGGAATCCATGGGGGAGGTGAACTATTTGGCGGTGATCGCGGCGACCTTCATAGCCGCCGCGCTCGGGGCCTTGTGGTATTCGCCGGTGTTGTTCGCCGAGGCCTGGATGAAGGCCAATGGGCATACACCCGAGAAAATGGAGGCGATGAAAAACGTCAGAAGTCCCGCGGTCGCGGTCGCCGTCTCGGTGGTCTGCAACCTCGCCATTGCCTTTGTCATCGCATTACTCAGCGTTTGGATCGGGATCGCGGGCTGGATGGAAGGACTAGGTCTCGGATTGCTCATCTGGGCCGGTTTCGCGGCGCCGCTCGCCCTGAGCGCCAATATGTTTTCCGGAAAACCCTTGGCCGCCTTCGTCATCGACGCAAGCTACCAATTCGTTTATCTCGCGCTGATGGGCCTCGTCATCGGATTCTGGCGCTAACCGACGGCGGCATGTCGACAATCCTCATCACCGGCGCCGGCCGCGGGCTCGGGCTCGAATTCGCTCGCCAATATGCCCAAGCCGGCTGGCGCGTTATTGCCACCTGCCGTCTTCCGGGAAAGGCAAAGTCCCTGGCCGAATCGGGAAAAGGCGTGGAGGTGCACCCGCTTGATGTCGCGGATTTTGCCGCCATCGATGCGCTCGCGAAGTCGCTCAAGGGCACGGCTGTCGACCTGCTTCTTTGCAATGCCGGGGTTTATGGTCCCGATGACGACCGGTTCGGCGGCATCGATTACGACGCGTGGCTCGGCGTATTGAAGATCAATGCGCTGGCGCCCGTGAAAATGGCGGAGGCCTTTGTCGAACACGTGGCCGCGTCGCGGAAGAAGACGATCGTCGGCATCACGAGCCGCATGGGCAGCATCGGCGACAACACCTCCGGCGGCATGGTTGTCTATCGCTCGAGCAAGGCCGCTCTCAACGCCGGTTTTCGCAGCCTTGCGATCGATGTGGCTCCTCGCGGAATCACGGCAGTGGTGGTTCATCCCGGCTGGGTAAAGACGGATATGGGCGGACCGCGCGCGCCGATGGCGGTCGCCGACAGCATTGGCCGTTTGCGCTCCCTATTCGATGGTCTTCAGGTCAAAGACAGCGGCAAGTTCTTCAATTACGACGGCTCCATCGTCGAATGGTAGCCTGACCGCGAGGGAAGCAATGCTGGCGCCGCTCGATTTCTATTTCGATTTCGCCTCGCCCTATGGTTATTTCGCCAGCCTGGATATCGACGGGATCGCCGCGCGTCATGGCCGGCTCGTGGAGTGGCATCCGATCATGCTGGGCGCGGCGTTTAAGCTGACAGGCGCCAAACCCCTCGCGGAGACGCCGCTGAAAAGCGACTATTTCAGGCGCGACGTGGAGCGCAGCGCGCGGTTGTTGGCGACTCCGGTGAAGCTGCCGCCGGTCATGCCGATGAATTCGCTCGCGGCGAGCCGCGCCTGTTATTGGATCAAGGGCCGCGATCCGTCGATGTTCAAGCCGTTGGCGAAGATGCTCTACCAGGCGCATTGGGGCGCGGGACGCGATCTATCCGCACCCGAGTCGGTGGCTGAAATCGCGGATCTGCTAACGATCGAACCCAGCGACCTGCTCGCCGGCATCCAGGACCCGGCGATCAAGCAGGTGCTGAGGGACGAGACGGAAGCGGCGGTGCAACGCGGTGTTTTCGGTTCGCCTTTTGTGTTCGCCGAAGGCGAACCCTTCTGGGGCCACGATCGGTTGTCGCAGATCGACCGCTGGCTTCAAACCGGGGGTTGGTAGGGCCGACCACCGCCGGCCGGCCTTGGTTCGGAGTCCGTTCCGCCGGCCGCTATCCCTTCCTTTTCCTCGAAATGGTAACCGCGTCGGGAAGCCGGAAAGAGCCGGCCCTTGGTTATGGTACGGTCGGCCTGCGGTCCGGCGTAGCTGTGATCGTGGTCGCTATATTGGCCGTAAACTGCGGTCTTAGGGCAAGGGTCTCCGGCCCAAAATTTCTGTCCCACCATCGCGATCCTCCTGCGACGATGCGGCCACCTCGCCCCTTTTTGGCACGCAATACAAACCGAACTGGCGGTTGCCGGTCCTTGTTCCAACAGATAATCCGCGGCTGGGCGCAATCAAGTCCCCGACCTGACCCAACCGAAGATTTAGCGATGAAATGCCCCAACATTTGATAATCGGTTCACTGGTACCGGGTTGGCCGTCTATAATCCCCGGCAAGGATTGGCGTTTTCATTTTTCCCCGGGACGATGCCCGGATTGTAAGAACGGCTGATGAAGGCTCTTCCATGGCTGGCCTGAACCTTGAAAAACTACGATTTCTGGTGGTCGATGATCGCCAGCCGATGCGGCACCTCATGCGCATCCTTTTGGGCACGTTGGGCGCCAAACAAATCGTGGAGGCCCGCGACGGCAATGCCGCCTTTCAAGAGGTCAAGGAAGGCAACATCGACATCGTGATCGTCGACTGGGAAATGGAAAATGGCAACGGAATCGATTTCATCCGAATGACGCGCACCGCCAAGGACAGCCCCAACCCCTTTCTGCCGATCATCATGATGACCGGTTATACGGAATTGAAGAGGATCGTCGAGGCGCGGGACGCTGGAGTGACCGAATTCCTGGCCAAGCCGATCACGGCCCGCTCCCTGGCCAAACGGCTCGTCGCCATTATCGAGAGTCCGCGGCCGTTCGTGCGGACCAAGACCTATTTCGGGCCCGATCGCCGACGCAAGAACGAACCTTTTTCTGGACCCGAACGCCGCGGCTCCGGTGCCCCGACCTCGGCGGGCGCCAGGACTGGCGGCGCCGCCAACGAGCAATCCGCCCCGACCAAGGTCGTGGCGCGTACCTAGTTTTAACGGGGTAGTGTCCCCACAGGAGACGTCATGGGCGAGGACAACAAGCAGATCATAACCCCGCCGAATCTATTGAAGTCCAAAGTCGGGCCGGGAAAGGGCATCGATCCGGAGTTGGTCGCGCGCGCCGAATTGGCCGTCGCCGGGATGAAGAGCGACTATGAGAAATGGGTGCAGGACGACATCACGCGGCTGCGCGACGCCTGCAACAGGATCGTGTCGGACACGGCGGGACGCAAGAAACACCTGATCGATCTGTTTCAGATTTCCCACGACATGAAGGGCCAGGGCGGCAGCTTTGGTTATCCGCTGATAACGCGGTTCTGCAATTCCCTGTGCAATTTCGTCGAAGAGCGCGCCGATGTTGGCGACAAGGAAATTTCCGTCATCCGCGCCCATGTCGATTCCGTCGCGGCCGTGATCTCGCAGAAGATCGAGGCTGATGGCGGCAAGCTCGGCCAAGCCATCGCGAACGGTCTTGAGGCGGCGGTCGCCAAATACAAGGGCTGAGCGGCGCGGCGCGCATTTTAGCGCCCGAGACCGCCGGCGCGACCGAGGGCCACCGATTTCGGCTACTAGCGGCCAAGACATCCTGTTCACCCCTTCGAGGGTTGCCTCGGCGTGAGGTTCATCTTCGCATCGGTTCCGGCGGAGTCGTCGCGGCCCGCGATAGAGGCGCTTTACCGGGCGGACGAAACCGCATGTGCCGAAGCGTTGTTCGCCACCGCGGGCTTCAAATCCGAGGCGATCGACCGCATCGGCCATGCCGCTCGCGGCCTGGTCGTCGAAGTCCGACGGCGAAGAATTGGCCAGGGCGGACTCGACGCCTTCCTCCTCGAATACGGGTTGTCGAGCGAGGAAGGCGTGGTGCTCATGTGTTTGGCCGAGGCGCTCCTCCGCATACCCGACGATGAAACCGCCAACCGGCTGATCCGCGACAAACTCAGCGGCGCTGATTGGGACAGGCATCTGGGCCACGGCGTGTCCCTTTTCGTCAACGCGTCCACCTGGACCCTGATGTTGACCGGAAAACTGCTGCGCCCCGAAACCGGCGGGAGCGATCTTGTGTCCGTGCTTCGACGCCTCCTGGCCCAGGGCAGCGAGGTGCTGATCCGCCAGGCCGTGGCCGGCGCCATGCGTATCCTTGCCCGTCAGTTCGTGATGGGCCGAACCATCGACGAAGCCCTGGACCGGGCGCGGGAGGCGGAGAGCCGCGGCTACCGCTACTCCTTCGACATGCTGGGCGAGGCGGCGCGGACGCGCGACGATGCGCGGCGTTATGCCGAGTCCTACGCGGCGGCGATCACCGCCATCGGCCGCGAGGCGCGGGGTCGCGGGCCGGTGGAAGGCCCCGGTATTTCGGTGAAATTGTCGGCGTTGCACCCGCGTTTTGAATTCGCCCAACGCGAACGTGTGCTCGCCGAGCTTGTCCCCGTCGCCGCCGAGCTTGCGGCGCAGGCCAAACACCACGGCATCGGACTCACGATCGATGCGGAGGAAGCGGAGACGCTCGATCTGTCGTTGGACGTCATCGCCGGAATCCTCGACGATCCGCGGCTCAAGGGATGGGACGGTTTCGGTCTTGCCGTCCAGGCCTATCAGAAGCGCGCCCCGGCGGTGATCGATTGGCTTGCCGGGATCGCGGCCGGGCGCCGCCTGATGGTGCGTCTGGTCAAGGGCGCCTATTGGGACAGCGAAATCAAACGCAGCCAGGAACGCGGGCTCGCCGGCTACCCGGTCTACACCCGCAAGCTGGCCACGGATGTCTCGTTTCTTGCCTGCGCCCGCCTTTTGCTGGCGAACCCCGGCGCCTTCTATCCCCAATTTGCCACTCACAACGCCCATACCGTCGCGGCGGTGGAGGAAATGGCCGGCCGTGCCGCCGAGTTCGAATTTCAGCGGCTGCACGGCATGGGCGAGGCGCTGCATGACATCGTGACCGATGGCGGCGCGGGACGCCGGTGTCGCGTCTATGCGCCGGTTGGTTCCCATGAAGACCTGCTGCCCTATTTGGTGCGGCGGCTCTTGGAAAACGGGGCCAATACCTCCTTCGTCAACCGGATCGTGGATGAACGCGCGCCCGTCGAGGCGCTCGTCGCCGATCCCATCGCGAGGCTCCGCGCGATCAACCCAAAACCGCATCCGAGGATTCCGCTGCCGGCGAATCTCTATGGGGATGCGCGGCGCAACGCCCGCGGCTACGACCTGACCGACCGGCCCACCCTGCGTTGGTTGGCCAAGGCGATGGCCGATGCCGCCGGCCAAATTCGCGTATCGGGCCCGATCGTCGGCGGTCAATCCTTGGCGGTCGGCAAGGCCGAACCGATCACCGATCCCAGCGACCGGCGCCGCGTTCTCGGCGAGGTTGGGCAATCGCGCGAGGCCGACATTGATGCCGCCCTAACGGCCGCGGCACAGGCCGCTCCGGCATGGGATTTAACGCCGTCCGAGACGCGGGCGGAGGCGCTCGAACGCGTCGCCGATGGCTTCGAGCAGCATGCGCCGGAACTGCTGAGTTTGTGTGTCCGCGAAGGGGGCCGGACCGTGGCGTATGCCGTGGCGGAATTGCGCGAGGGCGTCGATTTTTGCCGCTACTACGCCGCGCGGTGCCGCGCCGAATTCGGCGCGCCGAAGGTGCTGGCTGGCCCCACCGGCGGGCGCGACGAGATCGGGCTGCGCGGGCGCGGGGTGTTTGCCTGCATCAGCCCGTGGAATTTCCCGCTGGCGATCTTCACCGGCCAAGTGGCGGCGGCGCTGGCCGCGGGCAACGCAGTACTCGCCAAACCGGCGGAGCAAACGCCGCTGATCGCCGCGCGCATCGTGCGCCTTTTCCATGATTGCGGCATTCCGGGGGAGGTTCTGCACCTGTTGCCCGGAGACGGGGAGAGCGTCGGCGGCCGTCTGGTCGCAGATCCCCGTATTGGCGGCGTTGCCTTCACCGGCTCCACCGAGACCGCGCGGGCGATTAACCTTAACCTCGCCAGACGGCAGGGTCCGATCGTGCCCTTCATCGCCGAAACCGGCGGGATCAATGCCATGATCGTCGATTCCTCCGCCCTGGCCGAACAGGTAGTTCCGGATATCCTGACCTCGGCCTTCAACAGCGCGGGGCAGCGCTGTTCGTCTCTGCGCGTGCTCTTTGTGCAAGACGATGTCGCGCCGCGTATCGTCGACATGCTCGCCGGTGCGATGAGCGATCTCGTCATCGGCGACCCGGGTTTGCTGGAAACGGATATCGGGCCGGTGATCGATGAATCCGCGCGCGATATGCTGGCCCGCCACGCGGCGCGGATGGACGCGCAGGCGCGTCTCATCCGCCGCCTCGCGCTTCCCGAATCCTGCGCTTTTGGGACCTTCTTTGCGCCCTGCGTCTTCGAAATCGACACGATCGAACGGATCGGGGGTGAGGTCTTCGGGCCGATTCTCCATGTGATCCGTTATGAATCCGGCAAGCTGGATAAGGTGCTCGACGCCATCGAGGGGTCGGGTTATGGCCTCACCTTCGGCATCCACAGCCGCATCGAAAGCACGGTCGAGCACGTCCGCCGCCGCCTGCGGATCGGCAATTTCTACGTCAACCGCAACATGATTGGCGCGGTCGTCGGTGTGCAGCCTTTTGGCGGGGAGGGGCTGTCCGGGACCGGCCCCAAGGCCGGCGGCCCGTTTTATCTGCATCGCTTCGCCGTCGAACGGAGCGTGGCGACAAACACCACGGCGCAAGGGGGAAACGCCGCGCTGTTGTCGCTGGACGAGGACGATCCGGGTGAAGGTGAGTTTAGCTAAGTCAGCCGAAGGCGGCGCTGCGCCGAACACCCTCAGCGCGAATTAGGGCGCGGCCTTGACCTTCGGCCAATTTTCGTTGGCCTTGGCGATCATGCCCGGGATGTCCTGCACCCAACGCTGGAGGGCGTTGGCATTGTTGTGCAAGTACAGCTTGTCCTGGACGATTCGCCATTGCGTGGGATCGGGCTGAAGCGGCCGCCCGAGCGACATGCCATAGGAACAATAGCCGCCGAATTGCGGCAGGAATTTCTCCGGGTTCTGGATGAACATGTCGCGATTGGAAGGGCTTGCGAACCGCCATTCCACGCCGCCCCAACGGTAGGTCACCAAAGGATCGCCTTTGACCGGCCGGCTTTCGGTCCAATAGGCAACCGGGTCATAACCCTTGATGGCGAGGCCGTCCTCGTTGGCGATTCCAGGGGTTGCGGCCAACGCCAGGGTGACGGCTCGCGGACCGGCGAAGGCCGCGCCGATGAGCAAAAGCGCGGCGCGCCGATCAATAGAACGAACCATGTTCATCGCCACACCTCCCTTCACCCATGAGTTGGGCGCAACGGAACGATGGTATAGTTAGCCGAAGGCAACGCGGAATCAAATACCATCAATTGGTTGTTACCCGGGCCGGTTTCCGACCGCCCACGGTCTCGGTGGACACCAGAGTCCCGACGTGATCGGCGATAGCCAGGCAGGCCGTGAGTCCCGGCGATTCGATCCCGTAGAGGTTGATCAATCCGGCCAGACCATGGTCGGCCGCGCCCTGGATCGAAAAATCCGCCGCCGGCATCCCCGGTCCGCTTAATTTTGGGCGGATACCGGAATAACCGGGGAGCAGCGCGCCATCGGCGAGCCCCGGATAATAACGGCGAATATCGGAATAAAACCGTGCCGCGCGGGCGGGATCGACATTGTAGTCGAGGGAATCGACCCATTCGACATCGGGCCCGAAGCGCGCCTGCCCGGCAAGGTCCAATGTCACATGGATGCCGAGGCCGCCCGGGACCGGAACCGGATAGATCAGGCGTCCGAATGGCGACCGCCCGGACATGGTGAAATAATTTCCCTTGGCGGGGTAAAGGCGCGGAATGGTTTGTTTCGGCAGCCCTTCCACCGCCGCGGCGAATCCTTGCGCGGAAAGGCCTGCGGCGTTGACCAATATCCGGCACGCCAGGCGGTAGGCCTCTTTCCCGCCGGCATCGACGACGAACCCCGATTCGGTTGCGATGGCGCCCAGCGCCGGGGTGCGAAAGCTGAAGCTGGCGCCATGGGCGGTGGCGTCGCCTTGCAGCGACAACATCAGGGCGTGGCTGTCGATAATGCCGGTCGATGGCGACATCAGGGCGGCGACGCAGTTGACTTCGGGCTCAAGCCGCCGCGCCTCGCCGGCTTCCACACGGTACAGATCCTCGACGCCATTGGCCTTGGCCTGATCCTCGATGCGGCGGAGGTAGGCGATTTCGCCTTCATTGGTCGCCACGATCAACTTGCCGATCCGCCGATGTGCGATCCCCCTTTCCTCACAATAGGCATAAAGCGCCTTGCGGCCAGCGACGCAGAATCGGGTCTTGATCTGATCCCGCGGGTAATACAGCCCGGCATGGATGACTTCGCTGTTGCGCGAACTGGTCTCCGAGCCGATGCCATCCGCGGATTCGAGGACGAGAACTTCCCGTCCGTCCATGGCGAGCCTGCGGGCGATCGCCAGACCGATGACACCCGCGCCGACAACGATGCACTCGACTTCCTCAATCATTGCGTCCGAATCGCGCTAGGATGTCCCGGCACTTTGAAGAGCCGGCGGTTCGCCCGTCAACTGCCAAGGGTGTCGCTCTGGACACCGGAGGTGGGCGGCACCAACTTAGACCTCTGGTACTCGGAGAGGGAACTGGGTCTCGCTTATGGGCAAGAATGATCCGAATTTGCCGGCGAAGTCGACCAGCGGCGAGGTCGAGGCATTCCTTCGCCAAGTTAACGCGATGCCCGTGCTGCAGTCGGCGGCGGCGCGCGGCCGCCTGATCTTCGCCATGGACGCAACCGCGAGCCGCGAGCCGGCCTGGGACAATGCCTGCCGCATCCAGGGCGAAATGTTCGCCCAAACCGAGACGCTTGGCGGATTGGACATACAGCTTGTCCACTATGGCGGCTTCGGTGAGTTCGATGCCACGGGCTGGCTCGCCGATTCCGCGTCGCTCATCGGCCGCATGGCCGAAGTTCGGTGCCGTGGCGGACAGACCCAGATCGCAAGCGTGCTGCGCCATTCCCTGGCCGAGACGCGCCGGAAAAGGGTCAATGCCCTGGTTTTCGTCGGCGACTGCATGGAAGAAGGCGAGGACGAGATCGTGGCCTTGGCCGGCGAACTCGGCCTGTTGGGCGTGCCGGCGTTCATGTTCCAGGAGGGCGGAGATCCATTGGCGGCGCGGACGTTCCAAGCGGTCGCCAAGCTGACCCGCGGGGCCTATTGCCACTTCGACGCCGGCAGCGCCAAGCAACTCCGCGATCTGTTGGCGGCGGTCGCGGTTTTCGCCGCGGGCGGGCGCCGGGCGCTGACCGATTTCAGCCGCAGCCGCGGCGGCCCGGTTCCCCTCATCGCACGACAGATCGGCTAGGCACCATGTTTGTGTTCGCGGCACTTGGCCTGATTGCCCTGGTTGTTATTTTCTACGGGATGAAGGCCTTCGGCATGGCCAATGCCGGAAATGTGGCCAGCGTGCTGCGTTGGGGAGGAGTCGTCATCGCCGCCGGTGTCGGGCTTTACCTGACTCTCACCGGACGTTTCGCCTTCATCGTCGGATTGCTGCCGCTGGCACTGCCTTGGATCGCGAAGCTGCGGAGCGACTACAAAGCCCGGGGCGGGGGCAAAAATTCCGCCGGTCGAAGCTCGAAAATCGAGACGCGATATTTGCGCGCCTCGCTGGATCTCGACACCGGAATCATGGAGGGCGTCGTGCTGGAGGGCCGGGCGCGGGGACGCCGACTTGCCGAATTGAACGCGGAGGAACTGCTGGCCCTGCTGGCCGAATGCCGGATCGAAGACCCGCAAAGCGCCGCCATTCTCGAGGCCTATCTCAACCGCACCGAACCCGATTGGCAGGCCAAGGCGGCGGGTGGAGGCAATCGGGGATCGGCGGCATCGGCGATGACCCCGGACGAGGCTCGCCATATTCTTGGCCTGGACGCCGGGGCCGGGCCGGCGGAGGTCAAGGACGCCCATCGCCGGCTCATGGCGAAGCTTCACCCCGACACCGGCGGCTCCACCTATCTGGCGTCCAAGATCAACCAGGCTCGCGACGTGCTTCTTCAAGGCTGAAGCGGTTCTTGCCTCGGCACCGCCGCTATGCAACAAACCGCTCCTGCGGAAACCGATCGACACCAAAAAGCGCACATTCCCGATGCCCGTTCCCGTCCGCAAGGCCATTTTCCCGGTCGGCGGCCTTGGCACGCGATTCTTGCCCGCGACCAAGGCAATGCCCAAGGAAATGCTCCCCATCGTCGACAAGCCGCTGATCCAATACGCGGTGGAAGAAACGATGGCGGCTGGCGTCGAGGACCTGATCTTCGTGACCGGCCGCGGCAAGACCGCGATCGAGGACCATTTCGACCACAGTTATGAACTACACGATCTGTTGACCGAACGGGGAAAAACGGCGGAGCTGGCGGCCCTGGAAGCGCTCGTGCCGCGGCCGGGCCGCGTCGCTTATACCCGTCAGCAATCTCCGTTGGGCCTCGGCCACGCCGTCTGGTGCGCCCGCAATCTGGTCGGCGACGAACCCTTCGCCGTGTTGCTCGCCGATGACCTCATCCTCTCGGAGACGCCGTGCCTGCGCCAAATGATGGACGTCTACCGCGAGGTGGGTGGAAACGTGATCGCCGTGATGGAGGTCGCTCCGGAACATACGTCGCGTTACGGCATCCTGGACATCGGCCATGACGACGGCCGCTTGGTCGAGGTCAAGGGCCTGGTCGAAAAGCCGGACCCGCGCCGGGCGCCGTCGCGGCTGGCGGTCATCGGCCGATATATCCTCCAGCCCCAGGTCTTCGAGCATCTGGACCTTCAGCGCCGGGGCGCCGGCGGTGAGATTCAACTCACCGACGCGCTCGCCACGATGATCGGACGCCTGCCGTTTCATGGCTTGCGATTCGAGGGCCGCCGCTTCGATTGCGGCGACAAGATCGGCTTTCTCGAGGCAAATCTGGCCTTCGCGCTCAAACGTCCCGGCCTCGGCGACGACATGCGGCGCGTTCTTAGGAATTATTCGGCGGTCTGAACCGTTATCGCCGGACGGTTATTAGGGAATCCACATGCGTATTGCCATGATCGGCACCGGCTATGTCGGGCTTGTTTCCGGTGCCTGCTTCTCGGAATTCGGGGTCAACGTCGTTTGCGTCGACAAAGACGCCGACAAGATCGCGCGGCTGCAGCGCGGAGAAATTCCGATCTTCGAACCTGGGCTGGAAAGCTTGGTGGCGAACAACGCCCGCGCCGGGCGTCTGTCCTTCACCACCGATCTGGGCGCGGCCGTGAAGGGTGCCGATGCCGTGTTCATCGCCGTCGGAACGCCAAGCCGCCGCGGCGATGGCCATGCCGACCTTTCCTTCGTCTTCAGCGCCGCCGAGGAAATCGGCCGCGCCATCGGCGGCCACACCGTGGTGGTCACGAAATCGACGGTGCCGGTGGGCACCGGGCGGCAGGTAGCTGAACGAATCCGCGCGGTCTCGCCGAAAGGCACGTTCGACGTCGTCTCCAACCCCGAATTCCTGCGCGAAGGCTCCGCGATCAACGATTTCATGCGGCCGGACCGCGTTGTCATCGGCGCCGATACCGAACGCGCGCGCGAGGTGATGCGCGCCCTTTACCGCCCGCTTTATTTGATCGAGACACCGATCGTCTTTACGTCGATCGAGACGGCGGAGTTGATCAAATACGCGGCCAACGCCTTTCTCGCGGTCAAGATCACCTATATCAACGAAATCGCGGACCTTTGCGAAAAGGTCGGCGCCGACGTGCATGACGTGGCGCGCGGCATGGGACTCGATGGCCGTATCGGGCGGAAATTTCTCCACGCCGGCCCCGGCTACGGCGGCTCGTGTTTTCCCAAGGATACGCTGGCCCTGGTGCGGACCGCGCAGGAGGCCGGGGCGCCGCTGCGCATCGTCGAAACCGTGGCCGCGGTCAACGATGCCCGCAAGAAAACAATGGCGGCGAGGATCATCCAGGCCTGCGGCGGCTCGGTGCGTGGACGGACCATCGCCGTGCTCGGCCTGACCTTTAAGCCCAACACCGACGACATGCGCGACAGTGCGAGCCTCGACATCATTCCCGCCCTGCAAGCGGCCGGGGCGACGGTTCGTGCCTTCGATCCCGAGGGCATGAACGAGGCCAAGAAGCGACTTTCCGATGTCGTGTGGTGCGACGACACTTATTCCACGCTGGAAGGCGCCCATGCCTTGGCGATCATCACCGAATGGAACGAATTCCGTTCGCTCGATCTCGATCGCGTGCGGTCCCTTTTGGTCGAGAAAGTCATCGTCGATCTGCGCAACATCTACAATCCGGTCGATATGGCGGCGGCGGGTTTCCACTATGTCTGCGTGGGGCGGCCGATGGCGGCCTTCGCCCCGCCAAAGCCGTGAACCTATCTCATCGATTTAATCCGACGCTGCTGCGCGAATACGATGTCCGCGGCATCGTCGGCCAAACCCTGTCGGCTGACGATGCGCGCGCGCTTGGCCGGGCCTTCGGCACCATGGTCGCCCGCGCCGGCGGGCGGCGCGTCGCCGTCGGCCGCGATGGCCGCCTTAGCTCGCCGGAGATGGAAGAAGCCGTCGTTGATGGCTTGAAGCGCTGCGGTCTTTCCGTGCATCGCGCCGGGATGGGGCCGACGCCGATGTTGTATTTCGCGGTCCGCCACCTCGGCCTCGACGCCGGCGTCATGGTGACGGGCTCGCATAACCCGGCGGAGTACAACGGCTTCAAGCTGATGCTCGGCAAGGGAACACTCCACGGTGCCGAGATCCAGGCGCTGGGAACAATCGCCGCGTCGGGCGATTTCGCCTCCGGTGCCGGCAGTGTCGCCGATGTCGCGGTAATGGACGCCTATGTCGACCGCCTGATGTCCGAGGTCGCCGGCTGGCGCGATCTGACCGTGGTGTGGGATTCCGGCAATGGCGCTTCCGGGCCGATCGTGTCGCGATTGGCGGCCCGATTGCCGGGCCGGCACGTCCTGCTCAACGAAAAGGTCGATGGCACCTTTCCCGCCCACCATCCCGATCCGACGGTGGCGGAAAATCTCGTTCAGCTTCAGGCGGCGGTGGCGCGGGAAAAGGCCGATCTGGGTATCGGCCTCGACGGCGACGGCGACCGCATCGGCGTTGTCGACGGCAGGGGCCGTATCCTGTGGGGTGACCAGCTCATGGTTGTCCTCGCCGAGCCAGTGTTGAAGAATCAACCCGGCGCCACCATCATCGCCGATGTGAAGGCGAGTCAGGTGCTGTTCGACGAAATCGCGCGCATGGGCGGCAAACCCCTGATGTGGCGCACCGGCCATTCCCTGATCAAGGCCAAGATGATGGAGACCGGCGCGCCGCTGGCTGGCGAGATGAGCGGCCATATTTTCTTTGCCGATCGTTGGTACGGTTTCGACGACGCCCAATATGCCGCGATCCGGCTTCTCGAAATCCTGGCGCGCGGGGACATGAGTCTCGCGGCATTGCGTGATCGGCTCCCCGCGGCGGTGAACACGCCGGAGCTTCGTTTCACTTGCTCCGAGGGGCGCAAATTCGCCGTCGTCGATGAGATCAGGGCAAGATTGGAACGAGCCGGCGCCCGCATGCAAACCGTGGATGGCGTGCGCGTGCGGACCGAGGATGGCTGGTGGTTGTTACGCGCTTCGAACACCCAGGACGTTCTCGTCGCCCGGTGCGAGTCGGCATCGAGCGCGGGTCTGGAGCGGCTGCGGGCGGCGTTGGTCGATCAACTCAGCCGCAGCGGTCTCGACGCCACGGGCCTTGGCGGCGGGCATTGAGGGCGGCCGCCCAACCGCCCTATTTCTTCTATGGCACCCTGATGGATGCCGATATTCGCCGAATTGTGCTCGGACCCGGCGCCGAGTCCTTACACATCGAGCCCGCGATCTTGTCCGGCTATCGACGCGTGCGCGCAGTCGCCGGCAGTTACCCCATCCTGTTGCGATCGCCACGCGGTCGGCTGAACGGTTTGCTGGTCCATGGCATCGGGGCACTGGGCAGCGCGCGGCTAGCGCATTTCGAAGCCGCCGAATATCGCCTCGCCTCGGTTACCGTGCGCTGCTCTGGAAGACGGCGTGAAGCGGCCCGTGCCTTCCTGCCCACGAGGGCAGTGAGCGGCCGGTCGCCTTGGCGATTTACCGAGTGGCAGACACGCAACAAACGCCAGTTTCTCAGCCGGGCGACCGCCTGGATGAGACGGTTTGAACCGCCGAAATAGACTGAATTCGGGTTTCAACCGGTTTCGGTGGGAAATCCGGCGTCCCGCCAGCCGAACACATCGCCCTCCAGGATGAAGACATCCGCCACGCCCGAGGACAACAGCCGTGCGCCGACGATGCGGGAACGTTTTCCCGAGGCGCAGTGGATAACGATTCGTTTGCCGGAAAACGCGCTGTAATCCGCGGGATCGAAGCCGGAAAGCGGCAGCAGGGTCGATCCCGGGATACGTTCGCGCGCATGTTCGCCTGGTTCGCGCACGTCAACCAGGACAGCCTCGCCGCCATCGAGCCATTTTTTCGCCGTTTCGGCGTCCACGTCGCCCAGAGTTGCATTCATCACGATGGTCTCCGCTTCAATTAGTCGAGAAGCCGCCAGGGCGACTCTCAACGCAGCCTCGCCGATTGATAGGTCCGCAATGTAACGGAAACTTGAACCCCATTGTCAGCCATGCATAATCCGCGTTCCCCAGGAGGGGGAGCTATGACCCATCGCGGCGGACGCCATTTTCTTCAGGTTCCGGGACCTACCAATATTCCCGATCGTATCCTGCGGGCCTTGAACAAACCCCCGATCGACCATCGGGGGCCGGAATTCTTTGCCTTCGCCCGTGAACTCATCGAGTCCATGCGGCGGATTTTCCGCACCAAGGACAAGCTGGCCATTTTCCCCGGCTCGGGGACCGGCGCCTGGGAGGTGGCTATCGTCAACACGCTGTCGCCCGGCGACAGGGTGCTGATGTTCGAAACCGGACAGTTCGGCACGCTGTGGCGCGACATGGCGCTGCGGTTCGGGCTGGATGTGGATTTCGTTCCCGGCGATTGGCGGCACGCCATCGACGTGGCCACGGCCGAGTCCAAGCTGGCCGAGGATCGCGGCCGTCGCATCAAGGCGGTCATGGCGGTGCACAACGAAACCTCGACCGGCGTCGTCAGCCGCATCGCCGACATCCGCCGCGCCATGGATCGGGTGAGCCACCCGGCGCTGTTGATGGTCGATGCGGTGTCTTCGCTCGGCGCGATGGACTATCGGCATGACGAATGGGCGGTGGACGTGAGCGTGGCGGGCTCGCAGAAGGGCCTTATGCTGCCGCCGGGAATGGGCCTTAACGCCATCTCGGCGAAGGCGATCGCCGCGTCGCGCGACGCGAAATTCCCGCGCTCATTCTGGGACTGGGGTCCGTACATCGCCGCTAACGACACCGGCTCATTCCCGTATACCCCGCCCGTGACCTTAATGTTTGGGCTGAGGGAAACCATCGCGGTTCTCGAGGATGAGGGGCTGGAAAACGTCTTCGCCCGCCACCTGCGGCTGGCCGAAGCGACGCGGCGGGCGGTGCGCGGCTGGGGGCTCGAAGTCCTGGCCCTCGACGACCGCGAGGCGAGCCCTGTTGTGACGGCCGTGTTGGCGCCTACGGGTTTCGACGGCGACGCCATCCGCAAGGTCATCCTCGATGGGTTCGACATGTCGCTGGGCGCCGGGCTCGGGAAGGTCAAGGGCAAGGTGTTTCGCATCGGGCATATCGGCTACATCAACGAATTATCGTTGGCCGGCGCGTTGTGCGGCGTGGAAATGGGGTTGGACCTGGCCGGCGTGCCATGCCAACGAGGCGGCGTACTGGCGGCGCTCGACTTTCTGGCCGGTGGCGAAGCGGCGGCGGGAAATCGGGCAAAGAAGGCGGCCAGCGCCTAAAGGCCAGGAGAGCCTCCCTGCCGCGCACCCGCGATCCCAGACGCCCGAATCCTTCATTGACGGGTTCGCGCGCGGAAACAACGCCGGAAGGGGCGCGCGCGCGCGATCTCGTCCTCGTCGAATGGACGCAGCCCGATATCGCCACGGTCGTCCTCAATCGCCCGGAAAAACTCAACGCGCTCAACAAACCGATGTGGATCGGCCTGGGCGAGGCCATGCGCGATTTGTCGGCGAAGGAAGAACCCCGTTGCGTCGTGTTGCGCGGGGCCGGCGACAAGGCCTTCGGTCCCGGCGCGGACATCGCGGAATTCGAAAGCGAACGCGGCGACCCCGAACAGGCGCGCCAATACGGTGCGATCATGCACGACACCATGGCCGCCATCGGCGACTGCCGCCATCCCACGATCGCGCTGATCAAGGGGCTGTGCGTGGGCGGCGCGCTGGAACTGGCGATCATGTGCGATCTGCGGATATGCGGGCAATCGAGCCGCTTCGGCGTGCCGATCAACCGCATCGGGGTGGTTATGGCCTACCCCGAGATCGCGGCGCTGATCGAACTGGTCGGGCGGGGGGCGGCGCTGGAAATCCTGCTGGAGGGCCGCGTTTTCGACGCCGCCGAGGCGCGCGACAAGGGCCTCGTCACCCGTGTAGTCCCCGACGATAGGGTCGGGGCGGAAACCTATGAAGTCGCCCGCCGCATCGCCGACGGCGCGCCTCTCGTCAATCGCTGGCACAAGAAATTCGCCCGCCGCCTTTCCGATCCCCGGCCCTTGAGCCGCAAGGAATTCGACGAAGCCTACGCCGCCTTCGGCACCGAAGATTACCGCGCCGGATACCAAGCGTTCCTCGCCAAGAAGAAACCTGTTTTCCAGGGCAAATAGCGGCGTCGCCCAATCCGGCCTAACGTGTCGCCGGCATCTCCATTTCGACCAACCGCGCCCAATAGCTGGCGCCCACGGTCAGGATGGCGTCGTTGAAATCATAACGCGGGTTGTGCAGGAAACACCCGCCTTCACTATTGCCATTGCCGAGCCAGACATAGCTGCCCGGCCGCGCCTGGAGCATGAAGGCGAAATCCTCGGCGCCCATGCCGGGCGCCAGGTCGCGGGCGACCCCTTGGGCGCCGGTGACGGCCGCGGCGGCACGGGCCGCGGTTTCGGTCTCGGCGGCGCTGTTGATGGTTGGCGGGTAGCGTCGTTCGTACCGTACCGAGGCGGTGACACCGAGCCCGGTCGCAACGCCGGCGACGATGCGGCGGATGGCGGCTTCGGTTGCGTCCTGGATTTCGGGCCGGAAGGCGCGGGTGGTACCGCGCAACACGGCCTGTTCGGGGATGACGTTCCAGGTATCGCCGGCGTGAAACTGCGTGACGCTGACGACGACCGGCTCAAGCGGATCGGTATTGCGGCTGGCGATGGTCTGCAAGGCGCCGACGATCGCCGCGCCGGCGACAACCGGATCGGCGCCGTGATGCGGCATGGCGGCATGGACGCCGCGCCCGGTCACGACGATCTCGAAAACATCGAACGACGCCATCATCGGGCCGGGCCGCACGGCGAAGCGGCCGGCGGCGATGCCGGGATAATTGTGCAGGCCGTAGACCGCCTCGACCGGGAATTTCTCGAACAGCCCTTCTTCGACCATGCGGCGCCCGCCGCCTTCGTTTTCTTCCGCCGGCTGGAAGATGAAATGGACGGTGCCGTCGAATCCCTTGGTTTCGGCCAGGTATTTCGCGGCGCCCAGAAGCATCGTCGTGTGCCCGTCATGGCCGCAGGCATGCATCTTTCCGGGCTGCGTGGACCGATGGGCGAAATCGTTCATCTCGGCGATGGGCAGGGCATCCATGTCGGCGCGCAGGCCGAGCGCGCGGTCGCCCTTGCCGGCGCGCAGGCTGCCGACGACGCCGGTGCCGGCCAGGCCGCGATGGACCGCGATGCCGAAGGCCTGGAGCTTCGCCGCGACGAAATCGGCGGTGCGGTGTTCGGCGAAGGCGAGTTCGGGATGGGCGTGGAGATCGTGCCTCCAGCCTTCCATCTCGGCCTGCAATTCGGCGATGCGCGGGATAACACCCATGGCGGATTCTGCCTCGATCCTTAAGGTTTGGTCGGGAACCGATACCCTAACGGCAGCGTCTTCAGAAGCGCAATTGACACAAGTCGCCGGGCTACTTCTATTGGCCGCCATGGGAGAGGATCGGACGACGGCCCCACGATCGCGCAATGGCGGGCGCATCCTGGTCGATGCCTTACGGCTTCATGGCGCCGACACCGTGTTCTGCGTGCCGGGGGAAAGTTACCTTCCCATCCTCGACGCGCTGTACGACACACCCGCAATTCGCGTGATCGCCTGCCGCCATGAAGCCGGCGCCGCCAACATGGCCGAGGCCCAAGGCAAGCTGACCGGGCGGCCGGGGATTTGCCTGGTCACGCGCGGTCCCGGTGCCTGCCATGCCAGCATCGGCGTTCATACCTCCTTTCAGGATTCGACGCCGATGATCCTGTTGGCCGGGCAGGTGTCGCGCGCCCATCTCGGCCGCGAGGCGTTTCAGGAGATCGATTTTGTCCGCGTGTTTGGCGGGCTCGCCAAATGGGTGGCGCAGATCGACCGCACGGACCGTATCCCGGAAATCATCGGCGAGGCTTTCCGGGTCGCGACCTCCGGGCGGCCGGGGCCGGTCGTGCTCGCTTTGCCGGAGGATGTGCTGACGGAAACGGCGGAGGCGGGGGACAGCCCGCCCGCCCGCGCGGAGCGGCCCCAACCCGGGGCGGATGATCTCGAACGGCTGCGTCTCCTGCTGGCCGAGGCGGAACGGCCATTGATGATCGTCGGCGGCGGCGGTTGGAGCGACGAGGCCTGCCGCGACATCGCCGCGTTTGCCGAGGCCCACGGCTTGCCGGTGGCGTGTTCGTTCCGCCGTCAAGACAGCTTCCCGAACGACCACCCCAACTACGCCGGTGAATTGGGCATCGCCGGGCCGCCCGCGCTGATCGAACGGGCGCGGCGGGCGGACCTGATCGTCGCCGTCGGCGCCCGGCTGGGGGAAATGACCACCCAGGGGTACACCCTGCTGGAGGCGCCGATGCCGCGCCAGCGCCTGGTGCATGTGTATCCCGATGCCGGCGAACTTGGCCGCGTCTTCGTGCCCACGCTCGGCATCCATTCGGGCACGCCGGAATTCGCGACCGCGGCGGCCGCGCTGCCGAAGACGGATTTCAGGCGCCGCCGGGCCTGGCTGGAGGAAGCGCGCGGCGACTATATGGCCTCCCTGAAACCCATGCCCCATGACGCCGCGTTCGATCCCGGCAAGGCCATGCTGCGCCTGCGCGATTGGCTGCCGGCGGACGCCATCGTGACCGTGGATGCCGGCAATTTCAGCGGCTGGGCGCAGCGTTTCCTGTGTTATCGCCGGCCCGGCCGGCAGCTCGGGCCGACAAGCGGGGCCATGGGATATGCCGTGCCCGCCGCGATCGCCGCGAAACTTACCCATCCCGGCCGCATCGTCGTGGCTTGCGTGGGCGATGGCGGCTTCATGATGAGCGGCCAGGAACTGGCAACGGCGTTTCAATATGGCGCGGCGCCGGTAATCCTGGTCTTCAACAACGGCATGTACGGCACGATCCGCATGCACCAGGAGCGCGCCTATCCCGGCCGTGTCATTGCCACCGATCTGGTTAACCCCGATTTCGTGGCCCTCGCCCGCGCCGTGGGCGCCCATGGCGACGTGGTGGCCCGGACCGCCGATTTCATCCCGGCGATGGAGCGCGCGCTGGCCGCGGGCAGGGCGCCGGTGCTGGAGCTGATGATCGATCCGGAGTTGATCACGACGCGGGCGAGCCTGTCGGCCATCCGGGCCAAGGCGCGCGCAATTCGCGACTGACCGGGCAAGTTGTGCCGCCTAACCCGGCAAATTTTTCCGGGTAGGCAGATTCCGCCGGCCAGAACGGCGGGGAAACCAAGGCCGCCCGCTGGCCTGCCAATTGCAGTTATCCTCCCGAACGGTGGAGGATTTTCATGACGGATCACGATTTCAGCCGCAACAGCGTGCTCCTGGTCACCGACGACCTGGAGCTTACGGACGAAATTAGAAATATTCTTACCTTCGCCGGTGTCGGCCTGATCCGCGCCGCCGCCAACCTGTCCCACGCCTTGCGCGAAATGGCGCGGATGGACCCCGATTTGATCATCACGGACCGCCACATGGTCCCGGTCAACGGCATCGAATTCACGCGAATCATCCGCCAGGAAGAACACACGACCGACGCGGCCGTGCCGATCATCCTGGTGTCATCCGCGCCGAGCCTGAAGATCGTGTTCGACGCGCGCGACGCCGGCGTGAATGAAATCCTGGTCAAGCCGATCTCGGCCAACGCCCTGCTGGCCCATATCGCGCTGACCTTTGCGCTGCCCCGGCCTTTCGTGAAGGCGCCGAACTTTGTCGGCCCGGATCGGCGGCGGCGCCAACGCCCGATACCCTTCGCCGACCGCAGGCTGCTGGCGATGCAGGACGATCCTTCCGCCGGCGGCGCTCAAGCCTGGCGGATGGCGTAGACGGGTCTTCCCAAGATCGACGGTTGACGCCGAGGGTCCGCTGCGGTTGTGTGCCGCCTCAAGCGGGCCCGCTTGGCGAAACCGGTAGACGCAACGGACTTAAAATCCGTTCCCCGCAAGGGGGTGGGGGTTCGAGTCCCCCAGCGGGCACCAATTGGATCAAGTCCCTGGAATTGACCCAACGGCCAGGCGACCGCGGCACGGCCGAGAACAATCGACCTTAGGCGGTAAGGCCGATGCCTTCGGGTTGATCTGGTCCTGGTTGTTTGGACTGGCCGTATTTTGCGCGATGCCTTGCCCTACCCCAGGCAACAGAATCACTCGCCAGCCGTCGCAACAACACGCCCTGGCGGCAGGCGTATATTATGGTAATATACACAATGCTTGATCTAGGGCGGATAGAGGGCTTCGACTGGGATGAAGGCAACAGCCGCAAGAGCGTCGAAAAGCACGATGTCAGCCAGGCCGAAGCCGAACAGATCTTCTTCAACGACCCTTTGCTGATCGTTGAGGATGTCGGCCACGGCGGTCGCGAATCGAGATTTCATGCCTTGGGCCGCACGGAAACCGGGCGACTTCTTCATATCAGCTTCACGCTTCGCGATGACGGCAGGCTGATTAGAGTGATTTCCGCGCGGACCATGCATCGCAAGGAACGGGTGCGTTATGAACAGGAAGCTTAAGTCCATTCCGGAATTTCGGAGCGAGGCGGAGGAGAGGCGCTTCTGGGAGACACATGCCTCCAGCGACTATGTTGACTGGAATAAGGCCGAACGTGTGCGCTTGCCGAACCTCAAGCCGTCGACGACCTCGATTTCTCTGCGCCTGCCGGTGACACTTCTCGATCGCATCAAGATTGCCGCCAACAAGCGTGATGTCCCCTATCAGTCCTTGATCAAGACCTGGCTGGCGGAGAAGACGGGAAAGAACTGATCGCTCTCTGCGAGCGTAGCGCCGCCTCCGGCAACGGGCGTGGGTTAACCGCTGTTGCGCAGCCCGGCGGCGATTCCGTTGATGCTCGTGTGGATGCCTTGGATGACCCCTTCGTCCACGGGACCCGCGCGGTGGCGTTTGAGGAGCTCGATCTGCACGTGATGGAGCGCATCGATATAGGGGTAGCGATTGTGGATCGAGCGGGCCAGCTCGGGATTTCGCTCCAGCAGCGTGCGCTGGCCCATGATGGCCAAGACCGCATCCACTGAGTCCTGCCACTCGGCGCGAAGGCGTTCGAAAATTGCCTCCCGCAATTCCGGCACCGACACCAACTCGGCGTACCGTGAAGCAATGGCGATGTCGCTCTTCGCCAGCACCATGTCCAGGTTCGACAACATCGTCGCGAAGAATGGCCAATCCCGATACATCTCCTGCAGCATCGCCATTCCCTTGGGGGCGCGCGCGGTCCAGGTCTTGACGGCCGTTCCAAAGCCAAACCAGCCCGGCAGCATGAGGCGACATTGGGCCCAGCTGAACACCCAGGGGATGGCGCGCAGGCTTTCGATGCTCGTCGAACGCGTACGCGATGCGGGTCGGCTTCCGATGTTGAGGCTGGCGACTTCGCCGATCACCGTTGATTCACGGAAATACCGCTCGAACCCCTCGGTTTCGTACACGAGGTGGCGGTAAGCGCGAAAGGCGTAGGCGGATAGTTCCTCCAACGCGGCGACATAGGCCGCGCGCGGCGCGGCACCCTCGGACTTCAGAAGCGATGCCTCCAGCGTCGCCGCGGCAAGGGTCTCCAGATTGCCCCGGCCGACCTCGGCGTTGGAATACTTCGCGGCGATCACCTCACCCTGTTCGGTGACGCGGATCGAACCCTGCAACGCGTCGGCGGGCTGGGCGAGGATGGCCTGGTAGGTTGGACCGCCGCCGCGGCCGACCGAGCCGCCGCGACCGTGGAACAGGCGCAAGGCCACATCGTGCCGCCGAAACGTCTCGATCAGCGCGACTTCGGCTTTGTACAGCTCCCAGGTTGAGGTCAGGTATCCCCCATCCTTGTTGCTGTCCGAATAACCCAGCATGACCTCCTGAATCCGTCCGCGCGACTTGAGTAAACGCATGTATTCGGGGAGCGCGAACAACCGATCCATCACCTGACCGCATCGCCGCAGGTCGTCGATGGTTTCGAACAGGGGCACGATATTGACGTCCAATCGCCCTTCGTTTGGGCGCAGCAGACCGCCCTCTTTCAATAGGATCGCCGCCTCGAGGATGTCCGACACGCCATCGGTTTTGGAGATGATGTAATTTCCGATCGCGTCCCTTCCGTATCGCGCTTGCCCTTCGGCCGCGGTGCGTAGGATAGCCAGTTCGCTGGTGGTCTCGTCGGAGTAAGTAACGTGGGGCGACACCAGCGGCCGGGCGCTGCGCAACTCGCTAAGCAGAAGGGCGATTCGGGCGTCCTCGCTTGACGCGCCATACGACGCGGTCACGCCGACGGTTTCCAACAGCTCGCCGGCGACACGTTCATGGACGTCCGAATTCTGGCGCAGGTCGACCGTGGCCAGGTGGAATCCGAAAACGTCGATCGCGCGGCGGAGTTCGCGCAGGCGGCCGCGGGCAAGTACGGCGGAGCCGTTGGCGGTAAGCGATTGATCGATGACCGCGAGTTCGGCATTGAGCTCCGCCGCGCTGGAATAGGCCGGTGCCTCGCCCACGGCCTGGTAGGGTGCTTCGATCCGATCGACGGCCCACGCCGTTGCCGCCAGGCGTGCGTAGATTCCGGTGATGGCGCGGCGGTACGGCTCGTCCTGGCGCCGGGGTGAGCGGTCGGGTGAGGCGTCCGCCAGTCGGCCCAAGGAGTCGGTAACCTGCACGATGCGCCCGTCGAGCGGCAGTTCGGAGCCCAGGAGGTGGATCTCCTCGAGATAAAAGCGGAATCCCATCCCACCCTGCATCCGCAGCGTTTGACGCAAGACCTCGGCCGTGACGTAGGGATTGCCGTCGCGGTCGCCGCCAATCCAGCTTCCCAAACGCAGAAATGAGCGAACGCCCATGCCTTGCCACGCCGGATCGATCGACCCAAGTTGGTCTTCCATCTGTGCGTACAGGCGCGGCAGTTCGCGAAGAAACGTGCGTTCGTAATAGGCGAGGCCGTTCGTGACCTCGTCGATCACCCGCAGTCGCGATTCACGCAAAATGCTCGTCTGCCACAAAGTGAGGATCGCGCGGCGGAGCGCCTTGCGGGTGGCCGTCGATTCCTCGGGCGTCATCGCCACGCGGTCGCGCCGATCCAAGAGGTCGGCGATGTCCAACTCGCGGTCGATCGAACTTTTGCGCCGAACCTCGGTGGGGTGCGCCGTCAGGACGGGGGCACACAGGGCGCGGTCGAAGAATGCCTGCAATTGCTGGCGCGAGATTCCCGCCTCTTTGGCCCGGTTCAGCGCATAAGCGATCGAGCCTTCAAGCGGCGCGCCGCCGGCGATGGCCTGGGCCCTGCGGCGACGCAGATGGTGCTGGTCCTCCGCGATGTTCGAGAGGTGGGAAAAATAGCTGAAGGCGCGGATGATTCGGGTGGCTTGATCGGTCGGAAGTCCGCTTGTAATCGCCTGAAGATGCTGCCGATCGGCCTCGTCGGCGGCGCGATGGAAGCGCACCGCCGTCTTGCGTATGGTTTCGACGAGGTCGAAGACATGTTCGCCCTCCTGGCCGCGAATCGTCTCGCCGAGGATGCGCCCGAGAAGCCGGATGTCTTGGCGAAGCGGCGCGTCGGTTTCGAGGCTATCGCTGGGTCTTGGCGTGTTCATCGGGTTCGGCACCGAATTGAATTGATCGCGTCGGCCGATCACGTCGGCTGTCATGGGATTGTCCTCGCGATCGGCGTTACGAGGCCCACGGCTGGGAAGCCTATCGCACGGGCTGCCGGGGGTACACTCGCCAATCGATCATCGGCGGAGAATCCCCAATTTCGCGCGTTCTACGCGGCGCGGGCGGATTTGGCGTCGCGTCGCGTCGGGGTGTTGTCGCCCGACAGCAAGAAGCGGCGGTAGTCGTCGAGGTCGCCGTCGAAGGGTTCGACCCGGCCATTGGCGATGAGCAGGAAGCGGTCCGCGGTCGTCTCCAGAAGGCGCCGGTCGTGGCTGACCAGGATCACGGCGCCGTCGAAATCGTTTAGGGCCTTCAGCAATTCGGCGCGGGCGTCGATATCGAGATGGTTGGTGGGCTCGTCCAGGATCAGCATGTTGGGCTTGTCCAGCGTGGCGAGCGCCAGCATGAGCCGCGCGCGTTCGCCGCCCGACAGGCTGGCGACCTTCGTCATCGCCTTGTTGGACGAAAAGCCAAAGCCGCCCAATTGCGCGCGCACCTGCTCTAGCGCCAGCTTGGGGCGCAAATGCGACAGCGTCTGGATGGGCGTGAGCTCCCCGTCCAGTTCCTCCAATTGGTGCTGGGCGAAATAACCCGGCACCCATTTGCGCGCCCGCACCAACTCGCCGCCCATGAGCGGGATCTTATTGGCGAGCAATTTCGCGAGGGTCGATTTGCCGTTGCCGTTTTTGCCCAACAAAGCGATGCGGTCGTCGGGATCGAAGCGCGCCGACATATGGGTGAGGATCGGTTTGCCGGGCTCGTAGCCCACCGCGGCGTCGGTCATGGCGATAAGCGGCGGGCTGGCCTCGACCGGCTTGGGGATGCGGATGGGCGCGACATGTTCGTCGACCGGCATCTCGATGGTCTGCATCTTGGCCAGCATTTTCATGCGGCTCTGGGCCTGGCGCGCCTTCGACGCCTTGGCCTTGAAGCGATCGACGAAGGATTGCAAATGCGCCCGCGCGGCCTCCTGCTTCTTGGCCGAGGCGGCATCGAGGGCGCGCCGGGCCGTGCGCGTCGCGACGAAGGTGTCGTAGTTGCCGGTGTAGAGCGTGAGCTTGCCGTGTTCGAGGTGAAGAATGAATTCCGCGGCGGTGTTCAACAGATCGCGGTCGTGGCTGACGATCAACACCGTACCGCGGCAACGGCGCAGAAAATCCTGGAGCCACAAGACACCTTCGAGATCGAGATAGTTCGTGGGTTCGTCGAGCAGCAGCAAATCGGGGTCGGAGAACAAAATGGCGGCCAAGGCCACGCGCATGCGCCAGCCGCCGGAAAATTCCGAACACGGACGCAATTGTTCATCCGCCGAAAAGCCGAGGCCGGCGAGGATGGCGGCGGCGCGCGACGGCGCGGAATAGGCATCGATCGCGGTCAGCCGCGTGTAGATGTCGCCGAGCGCATCCGGTTCGGTCTCGGTCTCCGCCGCGAGCAGCAGCTCACTGCGTTCACGATCGGCCGCCAGCACCGTGTCGAGCAGGCTGATATCGCCGCTCGGCGCTTCCTGCGCCACCTCGCCGATGCGCCAGTCGCGCGGCCATGAGACGTTGCCGCCGTCGGCTGCGATCTGTCCCAAGACCGCTTTCAGCAGCGTGGATTTGCCGGCGCCGTTGCGGCCGACCAAGCCGATGCGCCGGCCGGCGGGGAGATTGGCCGTGGCGCCGCCGATGATCTCGCGGCCGGCGATGCGTATGGTCAGGTTGTCGATGCTCAACATGGCGGCGTGGCTCCAAACGAAGGGCGTCATCGCGGACGTTTGCGATGTCGGGCTGCGGTGATGTCGGGAAGGGTCCTGGCGACGGCATTCCCAGGGCGCGCGGGCCGTCGTCCGAGACCATAAGGCCGCCGGGCCAAAGAGTCAGCTTGTTTATAGCGCCGCGCCGGCCCGCCGATGCCGTGGTCGACGGCGTGCCGCCCTGACCGGCCGTCGCCGCTCGGCCTCGCGGCCCCCCATTCCCGACTCGGTACGACCACTGCGGACCATTTAGTAAGGTTCATGCGCCGTTTTGCATGCCGGGTTTGTATTTGTACTGCGGAGTGGTACATTGACACAGGATGGATCTGCGAAATGATCGTCAGCTTTCGAGATGCCTGGTTGCCAGATTTCTTCGTCGGCGACGTTCGATCGAAGAAAATCCCATCCGATCTCGAAGCCGCTTATTCCGTAAGATCCAGATGATCGACGACGCGACGATGGATCAGGACTTGCGGGTGCCGCCCAGCAACCATTTCGAAAAATTACACGGCAATCTGGCGGGCCTCCATTCGATCCGCGTCAACAAACAATGGCGACTCGTCTTCGAGTGGGATGGCGGCCGAGGCGAAGCAACAGGCGTCTATCTGGACGACCACAGCTATCGGTGAGGTGACCTATGTTGATGACGAAGCGCAAGCCGGCGAGCGTTGGAGAAATTCTGATCGAAGAGTTCATGAAACCGATGGGCCTGACTCAAGCCGCGCTGGCCGAAGCGATGGGTGTGCAACGCAAGCACGTCAACGAATTGTGCAACGAGCGTCGTACTGTGACCGCCGCGACAGCCCTCATCCTCGCCCGCGTGTTCGGCAACAGTCCGGATTTCTGGCTGAACGTGCAGCGGCGCAGCGACCTTTGGGAAGCGATGCACTCGCCGCACGAACGCGAGCGGATCAACCGTGCCCGGCCGCTGACGGTCGCCGCATGATACACACGCCGCCAACACGCTGCCTCGGGCCTGAAAACGGCGGCCAGCAGCGTGCCCAAGTTCGATTTCCGGGGACGCAATGCGGAATCCGCGTTCATGCGCGGCTTCGATCGGAGAATCGGGAAATGACCGAGCGACTGAAGCGAGCGTCGGAGCCCGTTACGCTTACTTCGCGACCATTCCAAGTCCTCAGCAAACCTAGAAGTCATAAAGGCGGCTTGCAGGACACCATCATGCCTCAACGGGCGAATTTGTAGCTCGCGTGGCAGCCGACGCAGATCGCGAGTTGATCGGCCAACAGACCCGCGATCTTCTGCGCCGAAGCGCCAGCCGATGCCGCCGTCGCCATCTCGTCGAATCCGGCATGCACGCGCAGGCCCATTTGTTTGAAGTCGAGCGGGAGCTTGGCCATCAACGCGGGCGACTCGGACTGCGTAGCCACCAGCCCGACGGCGCTCGCGGCCTTGGCTATCTGCGCCATGTCGTCATGCACGAGCGCGGCCGTTATCTCGCCGACCGCCTGGAGCAGACCGCGCATCTCGCCCAAGACGTGTTCCCTCTCCTGGTCGTTCAGCCCGACGGCCTGCCGTCCGTCGGGTTCCGTCGTCGTGTACCCGTAGACGAACAGGTACCCGGCGGCAGCGATTGTGGCGCCCCAAAGAACGATCGCGGCAAGCGCTAAGCGGTTCATCCGACACCCCTCCACCGATCCAACACGACGCATTCTCCGCCTTGGGGCGTCGGATTGATAGGAATGCCTACGAAAACGCCGCCGAGGGGTGCTCGGCGGCGTTCAAACGGATGACTGGTGGTTCGGGCGGTCGCCGATCAGTTTCCCGGCGCCAAGGCTTCGATAAAGCCGTCGATGCCAAGCCCTTTCCAAATCGGCGTGGAGGGGACATACGTAATCTTCACCCTGTCGCCCACCTTGATCTTGGCCAGGTCCATCGTGCCGGGGACGCTATAGACCTTGCCGTCCTCCATCGTGATGTTTCGCTGTGTTGTGTTGATCGTCTTGATTGCACCCGCGGCATCGGCGGCGTGGGCAATCGGCGCTGTTACCAGAAGCAAACCCGCAACGAGCGGCGCGAATAACGGCCTCATTATTCCCTCCTCTTGGTTGAAGTTCGTTCATGCAAACGGACATGCACCCTTACACTTCATCGAAAGGTTAATGCACTTCCTCCCGTGGCCGAATGTCGACGGCAAATCTTATTGCGCCGTGGGGCTGTGTCAACTTCCCTCGATTGGGGAGAGGCGTCGCTTGCGCGCTACAGCCCCCACCGAACAAGAAAACGGCCGCGGTCTCATCGACCGCGGCCGTTGTTGCGAAGACGACCCTCAACGCGGCCGAAGCAGGCGCGCGCTGGGGCGTTGCGGGTTTGGTTTTAGGCCCGCAGATACTTGTTGAACCAGTCCAACGTGCGCTGCCAGGCTTCCTTGGCCGCCGCTTCGTCGAAACGGGGCGTGGTGTCGTTGTGGAAGCCGTGATTGGCGGCTTTGTAGACATGGCCTTCATGCGGCACCTTAGCCTCGGTCAGCGCGGTGTCGTACGCGGCCCAGCCGCCGGTGATGCGGGTGTCGAGTTCGCCATATTGCGCGTTGATCGGGGTCTTGATCTTGGCCACATCGGCCGCGGCCGGTTGGGCGCCATAGTAGGGAACGCCCGCGGAAAGATCGGAACCCATGCGGATAGCGAGCTGATTGACGACGCCGCCGCCATAACAAAAGCCGACCGCGCCGAGCTTGCCAGTGCCATCGGGGCGGGCTTTCAACCAAGCCGCCGCGGCGTGGAAATCGTTCAGCATCTTGGGGCCGTTGACGCTAGCGAACGCCGGCGCCGCCTTTTCGTCATCGCCGGGATAGCCGCCAACCGAGGTCAATCCATCGGGCGCGAAGGCGATGAAATTGGCGATCGCCAACCGGCGCGCCACGTCTTCGATATAGGGATTGAGGCCGCGATTTTCGTGGATGACGAGGACCACGGGCAGGCGGGCATCGGTCGCCGGCCGCACCATGTAACCCTTGATGCTGCCATTGCCCTCGGGCGAGGCAACCGTTTCGCGGCTGGACTTGATCCGCTTGTCGTCGGCCGGAACCTGCAAGGCCCAGGCATAGTTCGGCTTGAGCATCGCAAACAGCGCTGCCGCCGTCACGCCGCCGACGGCGTATTTCTCGGCGCCGTCCAAGAATTCGCGGCGGCTGATGCCGCCATGCACATAGCCGTCGAACAAATCAAGAAGCCCCTGCGGGAATTCCTGAGCCTTCTTGCGTTCCACAATGCGTTCCATGGATTCCTCCTACGATACGGTTAAACGCCCAGCCCCGATGAAGCAGACGCCGTGTGCCATAAACACCGAAAGGCTAAATTCATGCCAATAAACTAGTCGCGAGGTTACCGCCGCGCGCCGCGTCGGCCAGCCCTCGATCATCTCGACCGGCGCGCCGCCGCGCTCTACGATGATCCGGCCATGAGGCTTCGTCGCGTCGCGCCATTGACCCTTTCCCGCCGCCTGTGGCTGGCCGGGGCCGCCGCTATCGGTTTGGGACTGTCGCTTTCCGCCCGTTCGCGACAGCCGCGCGCCGGCGAGGCGGCGGAACCCATCGCACAGCCGCCCGACGCGGCGCCGCGCACCCTGATGGACCGCGCCTTGGAAATGCGGCGGCGGGCCCAAGACGCCGGCGATCAGTCCTTCGGGGCCGTGATCGCGCGCGAGGGCCGCATTGTTGGCCAGGCCGCGAGCGCGGTGGTGACGCGCAACGATCCCACAGCCCATGCCGAAATGGAGGCGATTCGCGACGCAGCCCAGCGTCTCGGCCGGCGCGACCTGACCGGATGCACGCTTTATTCGTCCTCTCGGCCATGTCCAATGTGCGAGGCGGCAGCGTATTGGGCGGGGATTGAGAGGCTGATCCACGGGGCGGAGCTGACCGACCTGGGCGCGCCGCGCCTCACGCGCTGCTGACCGCGGCCTAAGTCCCGATATCGGCCGCGACCGAGAACAGCTCGATTTCCCGGGAGCGCCCGCGCAAGACTTGAGGCCCCAACGGTCGCGACCGTCGGCCCCAAGCCGGCCCGGCCCGGCCGAGCAATTCGGCCGAGACGATGAATCGCGCATCCAACGTCTTGCCCAATTCCTGGATTCGGGCGGCGACGTTGACGACGTCACCCAACAACGCGATCTGCTTGCGGCTTTCGCCGATTTCCCCAATGGCCACGTCGCCGGCATGGGCGGTGACGCGTAGTTCCGGCGCGACGCCGTAATCGCTTAGGAATTGCGGCGCACGGCGCGCCAGGATCGTGGTCAAGGCGCAACCGCAATCAAGGCATAGATCGGCGTTCCCCGCCGCTCCCGGCCAGGTGACGACGACCTCGTCGCCGACATAGGTCACGATCCGGCCGCCGCGCTCGCGGAAGACCGGGTCGATGCACCGAAACATCTCGGCGAGAAGTTTTTGGGTCCGGGTTTCGCCCAGACTCTCGGCGATCCGCGTCGAGCCGATCACGTCGGCGAACAGCACGATGCGATCCTCCGCGATCGGGCGCCGGTAGCGACCGAGCAGGAAGCTCAGGATTTCCTCGATACCGATCAGGCGGGCGACGCTGACCGCGGCCTGAAACAGGAAACTTATCGGCAGCGCCAACGCCAAAGCGAGGGGGATCGTCTTGGCGAACCAGGCCCAGGACGGAATGGCGCGCATGAACAGCGACTCGCTTGCGATCAGCGACACCACGATCGCCGCGGTGAGTGCGATTGAACGGACGGCCAGGCTGATCGGCAGCGGCGGTCGCGTTTTGAGCCGGGCCTCGGCGGCACCAACCGCGGCATCGACCGCCCACAGCGCCGCGGCCAGCAGCAGCCCTTGCGTCGCGCTCTGCGCGAAATGCCCCCACTCGCGCTCGTTCGCCGAATCAAACAAGAGGCGGAAGACGATGCCGCCGATGGCGCCGAAGGCGAGGAAGATGGTGAAGGTGCGCGACGGGATCATGGCGGCGAGGTGTATAGGGTCGATATCGGTGCGTCCCGAAAGTGTACGTCGTTGCGGCACCGATGACGATTGGCTTCGTCCAGCCTCACGCCGCCATGGTCTCGGAATCGAGCGCCCGCGTATCGATGCCGCCGAGCCTAACGACCCCGCCAACCTTGACGAGCCGCCCCGGTCCCGACTTAATAATCATTATTAACTGTTAGGAGGCTCGCCATGCCCACCAGCGTCGCCCTCAGCCCCCATTTCGAGAGCTTTATCCAGAAACAGGTGAAATCGGGGCGCTACAACAACGCCAGCGAGGTGGTTCGCGCCGGGCTGCGTCTGCTTGAGGATCAATACGCCAACGCCAAGATGCATCACGAAGAAATGCGCGCGGCGATCGCGGCCGGCCTGGCGAGCGGCCCGAGGCGATCCGCCGACGAGGTGTTTGACCGGTTGGAAGCGAAGTATCGCAAGCGCGCCGGCAGACGCGCCGGGTAATGCGCGTTACGCTGTCCCGGCTCGCCGAGCGAGACTTGGAAGCGATTGGCGACCATATCGCCGGAGACAACCCGTCTCGGGCACTAAGTTTCATCGCGGATCTACGCACTCAGTGCGCCGCGACTGCCAAAACACTGCGGAATGACTGCCCGTGTGACGAAGCAAACCCGCCGTCGACATCGGCGCCGTCAGGCGACCTGGCCGGCGCACCAGCCCGACGACCAGGCCCATTGGAAATTGTAGCCGCCGAGCCAGCCGGTCACGTCCACGACCTCGCCGATGAAATACAGTCCTGGCACCACCTTGACCGCCATCGTCTTGGAATCGAGCGCCCGCGTATCGATGCCGCCGAGCGTGACCTCGGCGGTGCGGTAGCCCTCGCTTCCCGATGGCGTCAGGCGCCAGGCCTTCAGCCTGTCGCCGATCGCGCGCAGCGTCGCATCGGAAAGATCGGCCATATTGCCGGCGATGCCCATTTCCTCCCCGATCGCGCGGGCCAGGCGTTTGGGCAGAAATTCCGACAAGACGGTGGCCGGCGTTTGCCGCCCGCCGGTTCGGCGTACGTCGCGCAGCGCCTCGAAAACTTCGACCGACGGCAAGATGTCGATGACGATGTCCTGGCCCTCGCGCCAATAGGACGAAATTTGGAGAATGGCCGGCCCGCTCAAGCCGCGATGGGTGAACAGGATCGCCTCGTCGAACGCAGTCGCGCCACAACCCACCCGCGCCTGCACGCCGATGCCGGCCAGCGGCTTCAGCCGCGCCAGGGTCGTCGTGTCGAAGATCAGCGGCACTAGAGCCGGACGTGTCTCGGTGACGGGCACGCCAAAACGCGCGGCGAGGCGGTAGCCGAAATCGCTGGCGCCCATCTTGGGGATGGATTTGCCGCCGCTTGCCACGACCAGCGACTGGCACCGGACCGGCTCGACGCCCGAAGACAGGGTCAGCAGAAAACCCGATTCGGTCTTTTCAACGTGGGTGACGGCGGTCGCCAGGCGCAGCGTCGCCCGCGCCTGGTCCATTTCCGCCAACAGCAGGTCGATGATCTGTTGCGCCGCGCGGTCGCAGAAAAGCTGGCCCAGTGTCTTTTCGTGATAGGCGATGCTGTGGCGTTCGACCAAGGCGACGAAATCGGCGGCGGTGTAGCGGCTCAGCGCGGATTTGCAGAAATGTGGGTTCTGCGACAGGAAATGTTGGGGCGCGCAAAGGCGATTGGTGAAATTGCACCGCCCGCCGCCGGAGATGCGGATTTTCTCGCCGGGCGCGGCGGCGTGATCGAGGACGAGCACGGAACGGCCGCGCGCTCCCGCCTGCGCCGCGCACATCATGCCCGCCGCGCCCGCGCCGATAATAACGACGTCCCAAATCTCCACTTGCACGCCTCCGCCGCCAACATCGTGGACGTTGAATCGACAGCACCCTATCGTGACAGCCCATGGCTGACCAAAAAACGAGAAAGTCTTGGCTGTTGAACGAACGCGTCGGGGCGTTCCGGCATTTACCGGCATTGTTCGCGCTGGTATGGCAGGCGAGCCCGGCCCTCACAATCGCCAGCTTTGGCCTGCGGCTGGCGCGGGCGACCTTGCCGGTGGCGATGCTTTATGTCGGCAAACTCATCATCGACGAGGTCGTGGCCCAAATCCAACTGCCCCCGCCGGGCGACGCGATCGGCGATTGGTTTGAAAGCGGGCGTCTTTTGGGCGTGGCTTGGCTGCTCGGCCTCGAATTCGCCTTGGCCATCTTGTCCGACGTGCTGGCGCGGGCCAGTTCGCTGGTCGATGGCCTGCTGTCGGAGCTGTACAGCAACCACGCCAGCGTGCTGCTCATGGAACACGCAGCCATCCTCGATCTCGAACAATTCGAGCGTAGCGATCAGCAGGACGGGCTGGAGCGGGCGCGGCGCCAGGTCATCAGCCGCACGACCCTGCTGACCCAAGTCTTCGGACAGATGCAGGATGCGCTGACCGTCGTGTCCTTCGCCGCCGGCCTGTTCGCTTATGCGCCGTGGCTGCTCGCGCTGTTGCTGTTCACGCTGGTTCCGGCCTTCCTCGGCGAGACCCATTTCAACGCCCAGGACTACCGGCTCAACTTCGCCAGCACGCCGGAGCGCCGTCAGCTCGACTACGTCCGCTATCTCGGGTCGAGCGTGGACACGATCAAGGAAATCAAGCTGTTCGGGCTCAACGCCTTTCTCATCGAACGCTTCCGGCTGTTCGCCGACAAGATTTACAGCGACAACCGTCGGCTCGCGATGCGGCGGGCGGCATGGGGCGGGCTTTTCGCCGCGCTGGGCTCCTTCGCCTATTACTTCGCTTATGCGGCGATCGTCTGGCGCACGGTCGATGGGCAATTCAGCATCGGCGACATGAGCTTCCTGGCCGGATCGTTTCTCCGGCTGCGCGGGTTGATGCAGAGCCTGCTCCTGGGGCTGTCGCAGATCGCGGCGCAGACCATGTATCTGGGGGATCTGTTCGCGTTCTTCGACGCCAAGCCGAACATCAAGTCCATCGCCAACCCGAGGCCATTTCCCAGCCCGATCCGAATCGGGATCGTGTTCGACAATGTCAGCTTCCGTTACCCGGATTCTGATCGCTGGGTCGTGCGCGACCTGGCCTTCACGCTGAAGGCCGGCGAGGTGTTGGCGCTGGTCGGCGAAAACGGCGCCGGCAAGACCACCATCGTCAAGCTGCTCGCCCGGCTCTACGACCCCACCGAAGGGCGCATTCTGCTCGATGGGCACGATTTGCGCGAATACGATTTGGCTCAGCTCCGCAGCCATATCGGCGTCATCTTCCAGGATTTCGTCCGCTTCAACTTCACCGCTGGCGAGAACATCGCCATGGGCCGCATCCTCGCCGCCGACGACCAGGAGCGCGTCAGGATCGCGGCCCAGCGTAGCCTCGCCGATCTGGTGGTCGCGCGGCTGCCCAAGGGTTATGGCCAGCCCCTCGGCAAACGCTTTGACGAGGGGATCGAGCTTTCGGGTGGCGAATGGCAGAAGATCGCCATCGCCCGCGCCTATATGCGCGACGCCGACGTGCTTATCCTCGACGAGCCGACAGCGGCGCTCGACGCCCGCTCGGAATACGAGGTGTTCAAACGTTTCCGCGACCTTAGCCGGGGCAAGACGGCGGTCATCATCTCGCATCGATTCTCCACGGTGCGGATGGCCGATCGCATCCTGGTCCTGGACAGCGGCAAGGTCATCGAAGCCGGCGCGCATGAAGACCTGGTGGCCGCCGGCGGGCGTTACGCCGAGTTGTTCGAACTTCAAGCCGCCGGCTATCGCTAGGGCGCGCCGCGCCTTTACTACGCCGCGATAGGCGCCGGTATGTGGGAAATGCGGTCGGCCGCCTTGGCCAGGACCCAGCCGGCGGTGAGGGCGATAGCGGTCGCGCGTTCCTAATCCGGTTTGTCGTGCTCCAGCCAATCGTGTTCGAGCGTGCGCAGCCGGCTCGTGACCGATAGCAAAAACGCGGTCGACCAGGCGAAGAGGATCAATCCGTTGGCCGCCTCGATCGATCCGAACAGCCGCCAATCCGGCGACAGCGTGATGTCGCCGTAGCCGAGCGATGCGAAGGTCACGGTCGAGAAATACAGCGCCGTCTCGAAATCGCCGAGCGCCCCGATCGCGAGGTAAACCAGGGCATAGAGCCAGATTTCCACGGTGTGGATGGCGACGATGCCGAGCACGACACTGACGATGAGCGCGCCCTGTCCGACGACGCTTTCCTGCGCGCGGAAGCGGTGTCCGCGAAACCGCAGGATGCGCATCAAGATGAGCAGGCCGCCGAAATGGACGCCGACGGTCGCACAGACCATGGCGGTGGCGAGCGCAAGATTGGAGATCATCGGCGCCGGCCGCGATCAGGCGGTATCGCCAACGACCTCGAAATCATGGGTGATGGTCGCGGTCTTGGCGACCATCGCCGAGGCCGAGCAGTATTTCTCGGCCGACAGCTTCACCGCGCGCTCCACCTTGGCCGGGCTCAGGCCCTTGCCCTTGACCACGAAATGGATATGCAGCTTGGTGAAGACTTTTGGGTCTTCGGTGGCGCGCTCGGCGTCCAACTCGACCGAACAGTCGGAAATCGGCTCACGCGATTTCTCCAGGATGTGCACCACGTCATAGGCGGTGCAAGCGCCGACGCCGATCAACAAAACCTCCATCGGGCTCGCGCAGATTTGGGGGCTGCCTTCGTGCGAGGTGCCGCAGATGATGGCATGGCCGCTGCCGGATTCGCCGACGAACACGCGGTTCTCGACCCATTTGATGCGCGCTTTCATTCTCTCATCCCCTGTTGTCGGTGTTGGCGGGCGGGCCGGGCTACCGGCCGTTGGTCTTATTGCGGCTTGGGCTTCCAGTCGCGGGCGATCAACTGAGCCCGCTGGACCTGTTCGGGCGACATCAGCTTGGCGACGGTGTCGCGGTCTTTGATGGCGACGGTGCGTTCGGCTTCGGTGGGAAAGTTTCTGGCGGCCAGCGTGTACCAGACATAGGCCTGAACATTGTCGCGCGGCGCGCCGCGGCCGTTGAAGGCGACGAATCCCATCATGAATTGGGCGTTGACGACGCCCTTGTCGGCGGCCCGGGCCAGCCATTTCGCGGCCTCGGAATCGTTGGCGGCCACGCCCAGACCGGCGGCGTAGAATCGGCCGATCGCGTATTCGGCTTCGGTGATGCCCTGCTCGGCCGCCGGTTTGTACCATTTGGCCGCGTCTTCGAAACTGCGTTCGACGCCGATACCGTTTTCAAAACGCCGCGCGATCTGGAACTGGGCATCAACGATGCCCTTGGCGGCGGCGGCCAGATACCAACGCGAGGCTTCGGCTTCGTTGGCCGGCGCGCCCAGGCCGGCGGCGAGGCGTTTGGCCGCCTGGTACTGGGCATCGGCGATACCGCCGGCGGCGGCGGCGCGATACCATTTCGTGGCCGCGGCTTCGTCGCGGGCGACTCCGGTGCCACGCTCGTAGAGGCGGGCGATTCGGTATTGGGCGTCGGCGGCGCCCTGTTCGCCGGCTTTCAGATACCATTTGGCGGCTTCGGCGAGGTCTTCGCGCACGCCCTCGCCGGCCTCGTGGATACGACCCAAACGGTATTGCGCCTCGCCCGAGCCGGCGTCGGCGGCCTGGCGATACCAGCGGGCGGCCTCGCCGCGATCGACGCGGATTCCGATACCCTGGTCGTAGATTTGGGCGATTCGGTATTGGGCCTCGGGGATGCCGGCCTCGGCCGCCAGCCGATACCATTTGGCCGCCTGCGCCTCGTCGCGGGGAACGCCATCACCCTTGTCGTAAAGGCGGGCGAGATAGACTTGGGCATCAACGATGCCCTGGTCGCCGGCCTTGGCAAACCATTTCGCCGCGGCTTCGATGTCCTTGGCCACCGCTTCGCCGCGGGCATGAAGGCGGCCGAGCATGTACTGAGCGTTGGCGTTGCCGGTTTCGGCCAGGGGCTGCCACTCGGCGAGGGCGGCGGCGTGATTGCCCGCCTGATAAGCGGCCATTCCGGCGGCGAAATCGGCCCGCGCTTCCGCCGCGAGGAACAACAATGCGAGGATTGCGACGATGCGTTTCATGCGTCCTTCGTCATGGGAAGGCGCCGCCCGTTAACCCCGCGCAGCCATCCCGATCCGGCCAAGACCGGGAAGCTTGAGCGCGGGATTGCGGAAATCGAAGCCGAAGCTCAGGCCGAGCAGATTGATTTCCAGGCCCTCCTCGCCGGACGCCATAACGCCGATCAATCCGAACAACGAGGCCTGATAGCCGGTGCCGCTGGGCGCGCGGGCGAACACGCCGCCATCGGTTAGAAAGTCCTTGCCGATGGCGGTGGAGGGCAGGGCGATGCCGAGCTCGGGCACGCTACGCGCGATATGGGCGATGAAGGTGTTGCTGTTGGGGCCGGGCCAGGCCAGATATCGATCGGCATAGGGGTAGCTGGCCACGGCCTCCTCGATTCGCGCAGTCATCGCTTCGACGCCTTCACCGCGCCGATCGAAGACCAGTTCCGGCCGATTGCCCGCCCAGTAACCATCGGGCGGCCCGCCGCTGCGGACCGAGGTGCCACGCTCGCGCACGCCAAAGCCGACGACTTCGTAGCGGGTGAAAGACTTGGCACCCTCGGGTTTGAAGGCGATCCAGGTATGGTCGGCGAAGATGCCACGCCAGCCGCGCGTCCGTGCGGCATAGACCTGAACCACGGCCTCCGGCGTCGTGGCCGGGTCGGGTGCGAGGCCGGCGCTGCCCCAACGCAATTCCACCGGCGTTGCCGCCGGTTGAAAGAAGGTGGTCGCCGCGCAGGCGATCACCGGGACTCCGAAAATGAGGCAGGCGGCGATAGCCAAGGCACGGCCGCGCCGTCCGCCCGTTCCGGGCCGGCCGGTCGATGGAGAATTTGGCTGCGGGCGATGCGGCATGGATACCTGCTGCTGATCTGCGGCCAAAGTGTGCCTGCTTTCGTCCGGTGACGCCACAGTCTTTGCGCCCCAGCACCGCTCAAACCCTGGCGAGTCGCCTCAGGCTGCTGGATTGCGGGTCTCCCGCCGGGCCCAGGATTTCCAGGGCGGAGAGGGCGAGGATCGAAAACGTCGACAATCCATAACGTCCCGTCCACTCCGTCGGGGCCACCGTCCTGGGCGGGGCGGTGGGAGCGGGCGCGGGGGCGGGGGCGGCCCGCGCTGGTGCGCTGGGTTCGGCGAGGCCGGCGAAAAGCTGCGATTTCGTGTCGATCGACTTCTGAAACGTCCGATAGATTTCGCGCAGGCTCTTGGCCCGTCCGGTGTCCTTGTCGAAGAACACGTTGCGATTGGCCGCCGCCGCCTCGGGCAGGAGGCGCACGGCCGGACGATCTCCATCGCGTTCGATTGCTTCCAGGAATTTGCCGGCGCCGTTGGCGCCCAGGAAATGGGCCATGTACAGCTCGGCACCGCCGACCGGGCGCTGTAAGCGGTTTTCAAGCTGTTCGCGGTTGCCCTTGGCGAATTCGGCGCCGAGCGCGGCGGCGATGCGGGGATCCTTCCGCAATTCGAGAATCTGCTTGCGTGTCGCCGGATCGGCGACTGTCGCGGTGCCCTGTGCATCACGCTGGATGTGGCGGGCAAAATTGCCCAGCCCATGTTTGGCACCATGTTCGCGCACCATGTCGAGCCAGGTGCCATCAATGAATTGGTAGAGACCGGTGGCGCTGCTGGTGCCGGCCTGGGCGTTGGACTGGAAACTGCTTTCCTGCGCCGCCTGCGCCATTAGATAGCCGAAATCGACGCCGGTTGCGCGGCTCGCCTGCCGAATGCCGGCGAGAACGTTGCGATCCACGGAATAGCCGCCAACCGCGACGGCTTGTCGAGCCTGTTCAGGGGAGGTGCCGACCATGCTGTCTGCCGTCTCCGTCATGGTTCAAATCAATCGAGGCGGCGCCGATTCACGGACACCCGCACCTTCTTATGGCGCGGGACTGGCTAACGAATCGTAAATGGGCTGTTGGGCGCCGGTCAGGCGGAACCGACGGTGGCGAAACCGGCGCCGGTTCCATAAAGCGCGACCAGTCGCGCGACATCGGCGGCGCGGTGGTGCCAGGTATGGGCGGCTAGGCAGGCCCGGCGTCCATTGGCGCCGAGCTCGGCGAGCTTGGCGGGATCGCGCGCCAGCGCCGCCAGCCGATCGGGAAGGTCGGCATCGGCGAAGCCGTAAACCAGGAGATCGCGGCCTGGCGTGAAGATCGATTCGAAATAGCCGCTGCGGCTGGCCATGACCGCGGCGCCATGCGCCATGCCGTTGAACACGCGTTCATGCGATTCGTAATAATAGGGGATGGCGTGCAGGGCGATTTTGGCTCGATTGGTCATCGCCATCGAACGGCCGAAATTCTCAGCCGGGTGGAAGGTCGCGCGGGTGCCCTTGTCCCTAAGCGCCTCCCAGCCATTGCCATAAACCTGCAAAGGCAAGTCGGTCAGGCGCTCGATCGTCGTGTAACGAAGATGCGCCTGCATGTAGCGATCGAGTTCGATGGCGACGCGGGCGAAATTCGCCTCGCCGATGTCGTTGATCTCGGCGCCGGTGCGCGCCAGCACGCCCAGGATGGCGTGAATGAAGGTCTGCTGCATGTCCGACATATAAAGGTCGACGGCGTCGGTCAGAACGCGCCGCGCACGATCCTCGATATTGGCCCAGCCCTCACGGATCGAATCGGGATGGATGACCGAACCGACGAACAGAATCTCGATGTCGCGCCGGTCCATGGGCAAAGGCGGGTCGGACGGAACGAAGGCGCCGTGAGGGATTACCTGAGGCTCACGGTCCTCGGGCAGCAGGGCGCGCACGAAATCGGCCTGGTTTCGGCAGGTGAAGGAGAACAGGCCGCGCCGGGTCGTCGATGCCGTGACCCGGCTGAACCCGAAAATCGGGTGATCCAGGAAGAATTTGAACATGGGGGCCTGGGTCACGTCGTAAAGCGAGCGGCCATTAAGGTCGAGGTCCGCGCCCCAGGCGTTGAACCCGAAAAAGAAGGCTAGGTCCCGGCGATTGAACAATGCGATGAGCCGCTCGCTATGTCCGGGCGCCACCAGATCGAGGTCCTCGGTGCGATAGCCCAGCCGACGCAGGCCCTCGCCGATCTGGTCGGTCATGACGCGCATGCTGTCATAGACCGTCTCGCCCTTGTAAAGGATGACGACGTTCTTGTTGGGGTCGGGGGGCGGCATGGGCGCTGTCTCGCTACGCGACAGAGGGAGAGGCGCGCACAATGCCTTAAGGCCACCTCGAACAATGGCAATTTTCGGCTGATATAGTGTTTTGATCCCGTCACCGGGCAAGATGTCCGATCCTTTGGGTCTTGCTTCACCACATCGGGGCCTGTTTTTGGTTGATGCAGCCGTTTGTTCTCGCTTCTAGCCTCAGGTT
>CANFCX010000003.1 GCA_947445225.1 Rhodospirillales bacterium | reverse complement strand
TAATCCATCGCGTCCTCCGCCTTTGGCCGGAGGCTAAAGCAAGCCGGCGGTGCCGCCAAGCGACGCCGTAACCGGGCCGGCCCTCGACCGGACCGCGTTCAGGCCAGGACACCCAAACCTTCGCTGCGGAAGGGCCGGGCCAGCAGGGCCTCGATCGACGCACCGATGTCCGCCCCGCCATGTAAAATGGCGTTCACCGCCTCGCAGATCGGGACGTCGACCCCCAGCCGGTTCGCCAGTCTTGTCACCGCGGTTGCGGTATAGACTCCCTCGACGACCGACCGCCGTCCGGCGAGTATGTCGGCGAGCCGCGCCCCCCCGCCCAGGGCGACGCCGAGGGCATAGTTCCGCGATTTCTCGGCATTGCAGGTCAACGTCAGATCGCCGATCCCGGACAACCCCATCATGGTCTCCGCGCGGCCGCCGCACGCGACCGCCAGACGGGCCATTTCGGCCAAGCCGCGCGTGATGAGCGCGGCGCGCGCGCTGTGCCCTAACTGTCTTCCCGTCACGATCCCGCAGCCGATGGCGATGGTGTTCTTCACCGCGCCGCCAACCTGCGCCCCGATCGGATCGTCGGCCAGATAGGGCCGGAAGAACGACCCGCCAATCGCCTCCACGATCCGCCGGCCAAGAACCGTGTCGGTACAGGCCAGCGTCGCCGCGGCCGGCAAACCGCGCGCGATTTCGTCGGCGAAGGTCGGCCCGGAGAGAACCGCGTACGGGGCGCGCGGCAAGGACGACGCGACAACCTCGCTCATCAACGCACCGGTCTCGATTTCGATGCCCTTGGCGCAGATCACTACCGGCGCGCCGGCCCGCAGATCTGGCGCCAATTTGGCAACGACCCCGCGCATGAATTGAGCCGGCACCGTCAACAACACGATGTCGGCGGCGGCGGCGGCGGCCAAATCACCGGTCGCGCGGATGGACGGATCGAGTTCGATGCCGGGAAGCAACGCCTCGTTCCTATGGTTGGTGTTGATGTCGGCCGCCACTTCGGGCTCCAACGCCCAGACCAGAGTGGAACGGCCGGCGCGGCTGGCGACGAGGGCCAGCGCGGTGCCCCAAGCGCCGGCGCCGATGATCCCGACATGTTTCATGGCCGGGACCGCCGGAACGAGCCCATCATGGCGCCCCCATCGATTCGAGTGGCCACCGCGGTCGCGCCGCGAAGTCCATCCCATCGACAAGGCCGCGCCGCAGCCGTTCAATCCCGACCCACGCGATCATGGCGGCATTGTCGGTGCAAAGGCGCGGCGGCGGCGCGATGAAGCGGAGGTCGTTGCGGGCGGCTAATGCCTTCAGGCGCGTGCGCAGGACCTGATTGGCGGCGACGCCCCCGGCCACGACCAGGGATTCGCCGGACGGGTGACTCCGCTTGAAAGCCGCGATGGCGTTTGCCGTGCGATCGTCCACGACGTCCGCCGCGGCGGCCTGAAAGCCGGCGGCAAGATCGGCGACGTCTCGATCCGCCAAGGGGCCGGCGGGCAGAGTTTCGACCGCGCGGGCGACGGCGGTCTTCAAGCCGGAAAAGGAAAAATCGCAGCCCGGCCGTCCGACCATCGGGCGCGGCAAGGTAAACCGCCCGACATCCCCGCGGGCGGCGGCCCGCTCCACCGCCGGACCGCCCGGATAACTGAGTCCCAGGAGTTTCGCCGTCTTGTCGAATGCCTCGCCAATGGCATCGTCGAGCGTGCCGCCCAATCGCCGATAGCGGCCGACATCCTCGACGATCAGCAACTGGCAATGGCCGCCGGAGACAAGCAACAGCAAATAGGGAAAGCTGACGATCTCGGCCAAATTCGCGCTCAACGCGTGTCCTTCCAGGTGATTGACCGCGATGAAAGGCAAATCATGCACACAGGCAATCGCTTTGGCCATGGTCACGCCGACAATGAGCCCGCCGATCAGCCCCGGGCCGGCCGTCGCCGCGATGGCGTCGAGGTCGTGAAATCCCACCCCGGCGGCGGTGACGGCGCGCCCAATCAGGGAATCGAGGTGTTCGAGATGAGCACGCGCGGCGATCTCCGGAACCACGCCGCCGAACGGCCGATGGATTTCAAGTTGCGACAACACGAGATCGGACAACACCGCGCGGTCGCCGGTTACGATGGCCGCCGCCGTTTCATCGCAACTGGTTTCAATGCCAAGAACTATCATCGCGCCGCCCCGGATCGACCGCGCGCCCATTGCCCGCCGGTCTTCGTATGAGCCTTACCCCAGCCGCCATCCAACCGATCCGCCCGAACAGACAAGTGAGGCATCAAGAATGGAAACGTCGAGCGACCCCATCGCAATCGTACGCGAATGTCTTCGCGCTATCGAGCGGGGTGCCACCGGAGAGGACCTCGCGAAATTCTACGATCCCGAAGTCGTGCAGGAGGAATTTCCAAACCGGCTCATGGCCCAAGGCGCGCGGCGCGATCTGGCCGCCATTCTCGATGCCGCGGAACGCGGGCAGAAGATCGTGGCCAACCAACGTTTTGACATCCGCAACGCCGTCGCCAATGGCGACCAGGTCGCGATCGAGGCCTTTTGGGAAGCCACGTTGCGCGTGGCTCTGGGCACCCTGCCGGCCGGAGCGACGATGAAGGCCCATTTCGCCGTGTTCTTTGAATTTCGCCAGGGGCGGATCGTCGCCCAGCGCAACTACGATTGCTTCATGCCGTGGTAGGGCGCCCGATCAGAACATCGTTTCGATCACGCGATCAGGCGGGGCATGGCCGTCGACGAAGGTCTTGATGTTGATAATGACCTTCTCTCCCATGTCGACGCGGCCTTCCATGGTGGCGGAGCCCATATGGGGAAGCAGCACGACGTTTTCGAGCTGGAGCAGCTTGGGGTTGATCGAAGGTTCGTTTTCATAGACGTCCAGACCCGCACCGCGAATTTCCCGGCTGATGAGCATGCGGGCCAAGGCGTTTTCGTCGATGACCTCGCCGCGCGCGGTGTTGACGACATAGGCATGCGGACGCAGAAGTTTGAGCCGCCGGGCCGAGAGCAAATGATAGGTCGCCGGCGTGTGTGGGCAGTTGACCGAAACGATGTCCATATGGGCCAGCATCTGGTCGAGACTCTCCCAATATGTGGCCTCGAGTTCGGCCTCCAACGCGGGGTCGACGCGGCGCCGGTTGTGGTAATGGATCGAAAGACCGAATCCGCGGGCCCGGCGGGCGACGGCGGTGCCGATCCGGCCCATGCCGATGATCCCCAGCCGTTTGCCCCAAATTCGGTTGCCGAGCATGAAAGTGGGGCTCCAGCCGCTCCACCCACCCGCGCGCACCAGCCTTTCGCCTTCGGTCAACCGCCGCGGAACGGCGAGGATCAAGGCCATCGTCATATCGGCCGTGTCCTCGGTCAACACGCCCGGCGTGTTGGTGACGGTGATGCCGCGACTGCGCGCGGTGGCAAGGTCGATATGGTCGACGCCGGTGCCGAACGAGGCAATCAGGCGCAGATCGGGGCCGGCCTGGGACAACACACCCGAATCGATGCGGTCGGTAACGGTGGGAACGAGAACATGCGCGGTCTTGGCGGCTTCGATCAGCTCCGCCTGCCCCATGGGATGATCGTCGAGGTTGAGCCGTGTCTGAAATAGCTCCATCATCCGGGTCTCGATGACGTCGGGCAATTTCCGGGTGACGAAGACGAGGGGTTTTCTAGAAGTCATGGCACGCTCCCGCGCGGTCCATAGCAAGCGCATCTTGGAATGTCCAGCCGCTTCCCCGGTTTGGAGGCGGCTGGCCATTCTGGCGGTTGTTGTCGCCGCGGTTCTGATCCCGGCATTGTCTCAGGCCGCCGATCCGGCCCCGCCGCGTTTTGCCAGCCTCCGCGCCGACGAAGTAAATCTGCGCACAGGGCCGGGCGTGCGTTACCCGGTTGATTGGGTTTACCGCCGGCGGCAATTGCCGGTCGAGGTCGTCGCCCAATTCGAAAACTGGCGGAAAATCAGGGATTGGCAGGGCACCGAAGGCTGGGTGCATCAAAGCATGCTCTCCACCGCCCGCAACGTGCTCGTCACTGGGGAGGTCCGGGTACTGTATCGCAAACCCGCCGAGGACTCCGTCATCCTCGCCCGCATCGAGCCCGGTGTCATCGGGACCATGCGCGCATGCGAGGTCCAATGGTGCCGAATCGAAGTCGCCGGCCTGGTCGGATGGCTCAAACGAACCGATATCTGGGGCCCGACGCCGGACGAAACCGCCAAATAGCCGGCCGGGACCTTTAGGCGATCATCAGCCGCATATGTTCGCGGGCGACGATGGTCTGCGACCAGGTGATGCGCGCCTTGGCCTCCAATTCTTCCATGAACAGATCCTCGTGGTCGGGATCGTGATGGAAGATGACCAAGGATTTCGCATTGGCGGCCTGGCAGAGGCGGACGCCTTCTTCCCAGGTGGAATGGCCCCAACCGACCTTGTTCTTGAACTCGGCATCGGTGTAGGTGGAATCATAGATCACGTATTCGGCGCCTTCGATCAGGGCCAGGATGTTTTGGTCGAGCCTGCCGGGCACATGTTCGGTGTCGGTGACATAACACAGCGACTTGCCCCGATATTCGATCCGGTATCCGGTGGCGCCGTCGGGATGATTGAGCGGGGCGGTCTTGATGGTAACCCCGTTCTCGACTGTAAAGGTGTCGCCGGCGCGAAAATCCTCGAACGCGATCTTTGCCCGCATTGTCTCGATCGGCACCGGGAATGTCGGCGTGGCCATTTGGCCAGCCAGGATGTTCTTGATGCCGCCCTTGTCCGAAAGTTGGCCGGCCATGAGCCGGAACTCGTGGTTGGGGTGATAGGCGGGCGAGAAGAAGGGAAACCCGTTGATGTGATCCCAATGCGTGTGCGTCAACAAAATGGTGGCGCGATTGATGTTCTTCTTGAGCAGCCAATGACCGAGACCGCGGATGCCCGTCCCGGCGTCGAGGATGATGCGATGGCTACCGCATGTGACCTCGATGCAGCTGGTGTTGCCACCAAAGGCGATATGCCTCGGCGACGGACAAGCAATACTCCCGCGCACACCCCAGAATTTGAGCTTGAAGCTCATCGTCGTCCCCCTGCTACTCTTTGCTCCACGCGCTGTTTGGTTATTGTCATACGATGGCCGGCCGTTGTTCGGATCAGCCGCGCGTGTATTGGCCGAACCTCGAGATGGACCGCGCGCGCCGCGCGCCGTCCAAACGCGTCCCCAATCTATACACGGATCGCCGGGCGATGCGAACCGTTGCTGCGGCCATCTAACTTAAGCAGGTGGCGCCTCGAAATCCGCGGCCAATTCCCGGCGGACGTCGTCGGGCATCACCGCCATATGGCGATAGTTGGGATGATCGAAGCCAAGAACGATTTGCGCCCCGGATCTCCGGAAAACTTCGATCTGAGCCGGCGAAAATGGGAAATGCACGAATTGCACCGCCGAGGCCTTGCCATCGGCGCGCGTTCGCTCCGAGTCGTCTTCGCTTTGTCCCACGATACGGTCGCCGCCTACGGTTAGAAAGGCCGAATGCTCGACGCCGCCGAGTTGGGCGAGAACCCGGCCCCGCCGAACTGGGTCCTCGATTTCGAACATGACCGTGGCGACGAGTTCGCGACCGTTCGGAATCAAGGGGTTATAGGCGGCCAGCTCCTCTTTGAGCTGCGCCTCGGCGCCCTTCTCGATCGCCAGCATCTCGTGAATTTGGTACCACATCGTGTCGTAGTTCTCGAAATTGAACATGGCGAACGGGCCGACTTCCATGCGCCGCCTCGCCTTGAGAACCACCATCTCCCGCCGTTTTGCCGGGCGTTTTCGGTTGTAGTCCTCAAGCGGCAGGATTTCGGCCGCGGTCACCTGGCGTCTCTGGCTCATGGCGCAACCCTTCGCCCCGATTAGGAGGCGGCGCCGTCCAGGCCGTAGGCCCGGGCCAGCAATTGGATGGGATGGACGGCGGCCGCGGGCGCCTTGTCGCCATCGCTGCGCTGCATTCCCTGGACGATATGAGCGCCGGCCAACGGACATTCCGACGCCAGATGCGCCTTGGCGTTGGCGATCGCCTGTTTAACGACCGGCCGGCCAACCTTCAGCGCCACCTCGAAATTCTCCTTCATGACCCCCCAGGAACCGCCGTGACCGGAGCATCGCTCGATCACGGCGACATCGGCGCCCGGGATGAGACGGAGCATCTCCGCCGCCTTCGGACCCATGTTTTGGGCGCGCGAATGGCAGGCCAGATGAAGCGTCACGCCACCGGGAAGCGGCTGCATTCCAGGGGCCATGCCCTCCTTGCGGGCGATGTCCACGACGTATTCGCTGATGTCGAAAGTCGCCTTGGCGAGGCGCTTGACCGCGGGATCGTCGGGCACGATCAACGGCCATTCGAATTTCATCATCAGCGCGCAGGACGGCATGAGGGCGACGATGTCGTAACCGTCATCGAGAACCGGCGCCAGATCTCGCGCAACCGCCCGCGCGGCTTCGGCGACCCGCTCGATTTCCCCGCGTTCGAGCTGTGGCATGCCGCAGCAACGGGGATAAACGACTTTGGCGTCGACGCCGTTCTTGGCCAGAACGCCGAGCGCCGCCATGCCGATATCGGGGTTGTTGTAGTTCACGAAACAGGTCGCATAAAGCGCGGCCTTGCGCGCCAACGCCGGGGCGTTCGCCGCGCGTGGCGGCGCCTCGGTGCGCGCCCGCCGCGAAAAGCTTTTTCCGTGAAATTTCGGCAGGTGTGCGTCGCGATGCACACCAAGGGCCTTTTCCATCGCCGGCCGGGTGAGGCGGTTACCGGTCTTTCCCGCCCAATTGGCCAGCGGCGCGACCATCCCCGCCATTTTGCCGTTGCGGTCGGTCTCCGACAGCAACCCCTCGACCACGTTGTTCATGCCGGCCTTCGCCTCGGCGACGCGATACCGCAGCATCAAATGCGGAAAATCGAGGTTGAAGGCGTGCGGCGGAACATAGGGGCATTTCGTCATGAAACACATGTCGCACAGCGTGCAGGCGTCAACGACGCCCTTGAAATCCTTGCTGTCGACCGAATCGAGTTCCCCGGTCGGTGCGTTGTCGACCAAGTCGAACAGCCGGGGAAAGCTGTCGCACAGATTGAAACAGCGGCGGCAGCCGTGGCAGATGTCGAAAATCCGCCTCAATTCGGCGTCGATGGCGGCCGGGTCGGTGAAAGCCGGGTCGTTCCACGCGACCGGATGGCGAGTTGGCGCTTCGAGGCTACCTTCGCGCAAGATTGTACTCCATCCCCAGGGCCGCGTTCGATCGGAAATCGGCCGCATTCCGGTTGTAGCCCCGCCGCAGCACGAGGCTGCGGCAGGGCCGAGAAGGCTCTTAGGTCAAAGTATCGAGAGCCCTTTGGAACCGGCCGGCATGAGACCGTTCAGCTTTCGCCAGAGTCTCGAACCAATCGGCGATCTCGCCGAAGCCTTCCTGGCGGGCGACCTTGGCCATACCCGGGTACATGTCGGTGTACTCATGGGTTTCGCCCGCGATCGCCGCTTTCAGGTTCTTCGAGGTGTCGCCAATGGGCAACCCCGTCGCGGGATCCCCAACGGCCTCGAGAAATTCAAGGTGGCCGTGGGCGTGTCCGGTTTCGCCCTCGGCCGTCGACCGAAAAACCGCCGAAACATCGTTGTAGCCTTCGACATCGGCCTTTTGCGCGAAATAGAGATACCGTCGATTGGCTTGCGATTCGCCGGAGAAGGCGTCTTTCAGATTTTGCTCGGTCTTGGAGCCCTTCAAATTGGCCATGATGCACCTTTTCAGCGGACGTGTTGGTGGACGACAATCTTTCCGAAATCCGCGGCCGAGGCCGCGAATTCCGTCACCGTTTCATATGGCAGCGCCGCCCAACGCTGTCAATATTTTAGAACGATTCTAATTTACTGGCTGTCACTCGATTGGGCCAACAACTAGCCCGATACTTTTGCCACGCGGACGATGACATCGACGCGCCGGATGCTGGTTCCCGGCGGCGGTGCGGGCAATCCGGTGATCTGCACGCTGGCGGCCGGAATGTCTTGAAGCTGCCCCTCTTCCTCGATGAAGAAATGCTGATGATCGGTGGTGTTGGTATCGAAACAGGATCGCTGGCCGTCGACGACCACCTCGCGCAGCAGCCCCGCGGCCGTGAACCGATGCAGCGCGTTGTAGACCGTGGCCAGGGAAACCCGAACATGCGCCGCCAGCGCCTCGTCATGAAGGGTCTCGGCGGTGACATGCCGGTGGCCGGTGGCAAAAAGCAGGCGGGCGAGCGCCATCCGCTGGCGTGTGGGGCGCAATTTCGCTGCTCGGAGCAGCTCGATCGCGCGGGCATAACGGCGATGGTCGTTCATGGCTTTGGGCTCTTGCTGCCTTGGTATAAAGCACCCCGGATCGAACGGAAAGGGGCCAGGCTTATCGAGGCTGTCAAAATATCAGTTTGGCCGGCCAAACTGATATTTTGACAGCCTCGATTCAGGAACCTATCTTCGCGATACTCGTCTCAATGGGACGACTCCCGACGCGCTTGGGATCGAAGCCGGGTGTCGAGATACGAGCTCATGCGATGGGTAGGGGAGTTGAGATGCCTAAGCTGAAACTTTGCGTCCTGACGGCGGTTGTTGTCGTTTTTACGGCCGCCGATGCGACCGCCCAGTCCCTAAGCACGGAGTTGGTCGGGCTGCTGACGAGCAATCCCCGCATCAAGGCCGCCGAAAAGGGCGCCGCCGCCGCTCAGGAAGGCATCAAGAAATCGTTCGGGGAGTACCTGCCGACCCTGACCGCGGACGGCGATACCGGGTATGAGAGCATCGACAGCCCCGCGCGCCGCCGCACCGAGGGCGCGGCATCGGGCATCGTGCGCGACAAAGCCACCCTGACCTTGACCCAACGCATCTTCGACGGGGGCAAACGCGACGGCAATTACGAAGGCGCGCGGGTTTCGGCGGATATCGCCGGCTTGGCGTTAGAGGGCACGCGGCAATCGGTGTTGTTCGACGCCGTGTCCGCCTATCTGGACGTCCTCCGCAACTCGCAGCTCGTCAATCTCGCCCGCAACAATGAGGCCACGGTTCAACGCCAGCTCAATTTGGAAAGCGAACGCGTGCAGCGCGGCGGCGGCCTGGCCGTGGACGAATTGCTTGCGCGCTCGCGTTTGCAGCTCGCCAAGGAAAGGCGTGTCGCGTTCGAAGGCCAATTCAACGATGCCGTGGCGCGTTACACCCAAATATTCGACCACCGGCCCAATCCCGATGCCATGGCCGATCCCCTGGCGCCGGTGGAGCAGATACCGGAGACAGTCGAAGACGCCGCACGCATCGCGCTGTCGGGAAATCCCGCCCTGCAATCGACGGCACGCCAGGTCGATCTGGCCGATACCAAGCGCGATGTCGCCTTCGCCGAATATTTTCCAAAGCTGGACTTGGTGGGTAAGAGCAATATCGAACAGGATGCCGACGCCACGCGCGGGACGCGACGCGATTTCTCCGTCCTCCTCAAGGCGACCTGGGAATTGTTCTCCGGTTTCGCCAAACGCGCCGGGGTCGCCGAGGCGTCGCTGAACTTCGAGGCGTCGAAGGACAATTTGAACCTCGGCTCGCGGCGGATCGTTGAAGAAGTCCGGATGGCTTGGAATGAAATGCTGACCACCCGCGAGCGCGTTGGGCTGTTGCAAAACGCCGTCAACATCGCTTCGGAGGTCTTCGACGCCCGCGTCAAGCTTCGCGACGCCGGCCGCGAATCCGCGTTGAACGTGCTCGATGCCGAAAACGAGGTCTACAGCGCGCGCATCAACTTCGTCGGGGCCGCGTTCGATGCGCGCAAGGCCGTCTACCGGACGCTGAACGCCATGGGTCGCCTGACGCCGACGACGCTGGGCGTCACGCCGCAAACCGGGGCGATCGAGCCCCCGGTTCGTCCGGGCGCGGTCGTCGCCACCACGCGGGTTGCACCCCCGGCCGCGGCGGCAAAGCCAGAGGCGCCGGTTGCGCCGGTCGCCGCTGTCGTTACCCCGGCGCCGGCGAGCCAAAGGGCCGCGACTGCACCGGCGGCCATTCCGACGGCAAGCCCGGCGTCGCGGACACCGGCGGCGATACCGTCACGACCCGCGACCCGCGAGGATCTCGCCGGCAACGTGGAAAAGCAAAGCACGCGGTTCGAGGGTCAGCTTGACCGAGCGGGAAGCCCATGGAATTTCATGGGCTTCGAGCCTCCCCGGGATCAACGCTGAAGGCGACGCACGCGGCCTGTTATTTCGAGGTTGCGACGTAGACGCCGTCCCAATCCGCACCCGGCGGGTTTTCCCGGTAATAGGCGACACGCTCCTCATAAAGTTCGTACAGCGTGTTCAGCTTGCCTTCGCCCAACGGGCGGGCCTGTGCGATCAATGCCAGGGTCTTATCCCATTCCTGCGCCCTATAAGACGTGATCAAGGCGTCGTTCAGCTTGCAAAGGCTTTGAATTGATGGCGTCGCGGCCACCGTTTCATCGCCGAGCAAGGCAAAGATGCGAACCGGCTGGGTCTTGCCCTTCACCTTGATCATGTCGATTTCGATGGTGGCAAAATCGGGAACGCCGTCGCGCGTGTTCTTGCCGATGACGATGTCGACGCCATAGGTCTTGGATTGGCCTTCCAGGCGCGACGCCAGATTGACGTCATCGCCGAGCACCGAATAGTCGAAGCGCAAATCCGAACCCATGTTGCCGACGCACACGCTGCCGGAATTGAGCCCGACGCCGATATTGACCGGAATGAATTTGCGCCCCTCGGCCTCCGCCTCCGCCTTCCAACGCTGATTAAGAAGGCGGCATTCGGCCATCATCGCCAGTCCAGAACGACAGGCGTGACGCGCATGTTCTTCGTCGTCCAACGGCGCGTTCCAGAACGCCATGATGGCGTCGCCCATGTATTTGTCGATGGTGCCGCGGCCCTTGAGGATGATGTCCGTCATGGGCGTAAGGAACCGGTTGATGAATCGAGTGAGGCCTTCGGCGTCGAATTGTTCGGAAATCGTGGTGAAGCCGCGAATGTCGGAGAACATGATCGTCATGTCCCGGGTTTCGCCGCCGAGTTTCAGGGATTCCGGAAATTGCGCCAATTTTTCGACCAGGGCCGGCGACATGTAGCGGCTGAAGGCTCCGCGCACCTGTTTCTTTTGGGCCTCCTCGCGGGCGTAGTTCAGGTAACCGAGCAGCATGAACAGAACGAGCGCCGTGCCGGCCGGAAAGATGAAATCCAGGAGTTGCCTTTGTTCGATGAACAAATATGTCGTGCCGCCCATGAGAGTGCCGGCAATGGCAAAGAACATGATTAGCATGGGCTTAGCGCCGAATCGCGGCACCAGCCAAATCATCATCGCGCCGACAACAAACGCCAGCAAGATTTCAGCCATTTTTGCGTCGAGTATTATTTTGCCTTCCGCGATCCATTGCCATTGCGTGAGCAATGTTCCGGCAATCATGCCCTCGATGAGTTGGGCGTGAACTTCCACACCCGGCAGGAATTGGTCGACCGGCGTGGTCTTGTTGTCGACGAGCCCCAGCGCCGAAGTTCCAAGGAGCACGAGTTTTCGATTGAGGCGTTTGGGATCGACCTCGCCGGTTAGGATGTCGATCGCCGGGATATAACGGGGCCTATCGTAGTGGGCAAAATGAGGGCGCACCCGCGCCGAGGTGTCCGTAGGAACTTCAAAACCCGCGACAACAACACTTTTCACGCCGTTGAGGTCCGATTTGATGGCGATGTTGCTTCCCCCCAGCGCCACGCGCAACATTTCGATGGAAAGAGTCGGATACAAGTCCTTTCCCACCGACATGATTGCGGGCACTCGGCGAACAACGCCATCGGGCTCCGGGCTGACCGTAAACATCCCGCGACCGGCGGCGGCCTCCTCGATGATGGGCAGATTGCGCACCATGCCGCCGAAGTTGAGGAGGTACGGCCGCGGATCGCCGCCGATCTCGGCAATCGTCGTTCGCACCGGCGGCGTCCCTTTGCCCAGGCTTTCGTCAAAATGCCCGGACTGACCCGCCACCACGCTGGTGCGCTTCAAGGCCGCGGCAAAAACTTCGTCGCTGTCGGGCAATTTAAGTAAGGCGTCGGCGGTTTGTGGATCGTACGGCCTAACGAATTCGGCCAGCTTCGGCGGCGAAACGCGGTCCGGCTCGGCGAACACGATGTCGAAGCCGACCACCAATGCCCCATAGTCGAGGATAATATTTTCGACCAACTGCGCGAGCAGAACGCGCGGCCACGGCCACTGGCCGATCTTGGCCAGGCTCTTTTCGTCAATATCGACAATGACGACATTGGGTTCGGGCGCCATAACATTCGGCCGCATCGATTGGATGAAATCGAAGCCCCGTTCGCGCAGCAATTGGACCGGCGCCGGATCCCACTGACGCAGGGAAACGAATAACAGCAACAGAACGAACGCGAATGTGCGCTGGGACCACACGATCCCGCGAAGGAACGGTACGATGCGCTGCCGAAAGGGGACGCTGCGACGGTTCTTGTCGCGCCGGACAGCCGTGCTGCGCTTGGCGATAAAGGCCAGGGAACGCCATTTCGAGCGCCGCTCATCCCCCGAACGCCGATCCGGACCGGTTTGCGGTTGATCCGATTGGCGCCGATCGCGGCGTAGACGCCGCTCGACGGGAACCGGGGTTGTGCCTTCCATGTATTGCCTGCTCCCCTTCAGGAAGGGTGCCGCCGAGCCTCGGCAAGCCCCCCCAGTGCCGCCGCCATGCGCGCGAAAACCGGCGGCCAATCCCCCAGCCGCTCCTGTCGCCACAGGCGCAACGTAGGATACCACGGATTGCGATCGCCTTGCTCTAGCCACCGCCAGTCGGGCACCTGCGGCAGGATGACCCATGTTGGCCGAGCCAACGCGCCGGCGAGGTGGACGATGGCCGTGTCCACGGCGATGACAAGATCGAGCTGCGTCACGGCGGCGGCGGTTTCCGCGAAGTCGCCAAACCCCGCACCCAGGTCGGGGATCAGGCCGTCTAGGCCCAGCTTCTTGATGTCCGCCGCCGCCGGTCCCACCTGCAGGGAATAAAGGGCCACGCCCGGTATCGCGGCGAGGTCGAGAAAAAGCGCCAGCGGGCAGGATCGAAACCGGTCGTTCTGATGTTTTGGGTTGCCGGCCCAGGAGATGCCGATTCGCAACCGTGTTCCGGCCGGGGCGGCCGGCACGGGTGGCCCCGCCGGTGGCATTGGCAGATAGGGAGCGGTGGCCGGGATTGTCGCCATTTCCGTGCCGAGGATTCGGGGAAGGCTCAAAAGCGGAAGGTGTACGTCGAAATTCGGCAGGGCACCGCCCTGCGAGACGATCGATTCCACCCCGGGAAGTCCGGAGAAAAGCCGCAGCAGGGGCGGCTGGCATTCGAGGACGACGCGCGCGCCCAATTCCGCCAGTTTCGGCGCGTATCTCACGAATTGAATTGTGTCGCCCAAACCCTGCTCGGGATACAGCAGGATCGTTCGCCCATCGAGCGGGGCGCCGTCCCAGATTGGCTGCGGAAACTGGCGCGGCGGATTGTTGGGGCGGCGCCAGCGCCATTCATAGGCCTCCCAGCCTTCCTTGAAGCGGCCGATCAGCAGCAACGCCCGCGCGCGGCCGAGATTGGCGTCGAGATTGTCGGGTGACAGCGATTTCGCCCGATTGAAGCAGGCCATGGCGTCGTCGAACCGCCCGACCCCAACCAGGGCCTGGCCGAGATTGGCATGGGCCTCGGCCATGTCCGGCTTTAATGCGATGGCCGCGCGATGGCAGGCGGCAGCCTCGTCCAGACGCCCCAAATTGAATTGGGCGAGGCCCTGATTGTACAACGCGGCGGCATAATCGGGCTTGAGCATGGCGGCGCGGCGCAGCGCCAGCAACGCCGCCTCCGGCTTGCCATCGTCCAACAACGACGAGCCGAGATTGTTGAGGCATTCGGCCGAGGTGGGATCGAGCCGGGCGGCGTTGGCGTGAGCCTCAACGGCCTCTTCGTGCCGCCCGAGATCGCGCAGCAAAAGACCAAGATTGGTAAGGGCCTGGATCGATTTCGGATCGCACGAAAGCGCGCTCCGATAACTGGCCACGGCATCCTCGCGGCGCCCCAAGCCACGCAGGGCGTTGCCCAAATTGTAGTGAAAATCGGCCTGACGCGGACGGGCTTCGATCGCCCGCCGCAACACGGCCGCGGCCTCGCCATCGCGGCCAAGCGCCCGCAAGGCCACGCCCAGATTATTCAGGGCATCGGCATGGTCGGGCCGGGCCGCTATGGCGCGCGTGTAGTCGCCGACGGCCTTGTGAAGATCGCCGCCGCGATGGCTCGTCAAGGCGCGCGCGAAGAAACGGTCGGCGTCGTCGTTTGAACCGCGTGCCACCTGAGCCTGCGTCGAAATCCGGTTGCCCTTCGCCATGAACGCGTCGCTCAAACCCCGGGGTTCGCGGCCACGGCCTGGTTCAGCGCGGCCACGATGTCCCCCACGACCGCGGACCAATCCCCATGGCCCGGCTGCCGGAACAGGCGCAGGCTCGGATACCACGGCGAATGGGCGATGCCCTCCATCCATCGCCAATCCGGGACGAAGGGCACCATCACCCAGGCCGGCCGGCCCAGCGCGCCGGCAAGGTGGGCGACGGCGCTGTCGACCGTCACCACCAGATCGAGCGCGCAGATAAAAGCGGCCGTGTCGGTGAAATCGCCGATGGCGGCGTCGAGATCGGTGACGACGGAATCCAGACCCAGGGCGGCGAGTTGGCCGCGCGCCGGCCCCTTTTGCAAGCTGAACAGCCGCGTGCCGGGCACCTCGAGGAGGCGAAGAAACGGCTCCAGCTCGAGCGAGCGGTTGTGATCGTTCTTGTGGGTGGGGCTGCCGGCCCAGACGATGCCGATGCGGAACGCTTTACCGGGGGAATCGAGTCTGGCACGGGCCTTGGCGATGGCCGCCGCGCTGACCTGAAGATAGGGAACATCCGACGGAATGGTCGCGGCATCGGTTCCCATGACCGCGGGCAGCGACATCAACGGGCATTGCAGGTCAAAGGCGGGCAGCCCAGATCCCCGTTCGAAAACACGATCCACGCCCGCGGTTCCCTCGAACAACCGGCCGAGGCCGGGACGACATTCCACAAAGACGGTCCCGCCCAATGCCTTCACGCGCGCCGCATAACGGACGAATTGAATGGTGTCGCCGAAACCCTGTTCGCCGAACAGCAGGATCGTTTTTCCGGGGAAGGGCGTGCCGTCCCACCGCGGCTGCTCGAAAGCCGGCGCCTTGACGTCGCGCAGCCGCCACCGCGATTCATAGGCTGGGAAACCGCGCGCCAAATCGCCGTGATGCAGCAGGAGCAGCGCCCGATCCCATTGCGCATCGAGGTGTGATGGCTTGAGCGCGATGACCTGCTCGAAGCCGTCGAGCGCTTCCCGAAACCGCCCCGCTGCCTTCAGGGCGATCGCCAGGTTGTTCAGTGTATCGGGCGAGGTTGGCGCCAGCGTCACGGCGTGCCGATGCGCCGCGACCGCCTCGTCGAATCGGCCTGCGTCCTTGAGGGCGTTCCCGAGATTGGAATAAATGCCCGGATTGTCCACATCGGCCCTTAACCCCAACTGATAGACCGCGATCGCGGCCGCGTATTTGCGCTGGGTGCGGAGGAGGACGCCGAGATTGTTGTAGCCATGGGGCATATCGGGATTCAGCTTGAGCGCCCGGTCGTAGAACTTCGCCGCGTCGTCGAATTTGCGAGCGCGATGCAGGGCGACACCCTGGGCATAAAGTTTTTCCGCCTCGGCGATGCGACTGGCATCGGCCAGGGAGGCGGGCGCGCGGCCCGACCTGCCCTCGAGAACCGTGCCCTCGAAAGCGGCGGAACGCTCTGCCGGCGGTGCCGCCGGCTTTCCGCTCATGCCGCGGGCTCCGAGCCGGGTGTCGCCGTGCTCGCGGCCGCAAGCAGGGGCGGCGGGGCTCCGCTAACCTTCGGCGCGATCCAACCCGGTTCGCGCCAGGCGAGCGTGTCGAAATTGCCGCAATGTCCGCAGAGCGCGGTCCAAAACGCGGCGACGGCGCCGCAGCTTCCGCATACCCAAGTCGGGTCCGGCGCGGCCCCGTCGGCGCCACCGCCGGCGGCGCGGGCCAGCCACAGGGCGGCGGCCTGGCGATTGGCGTGTTCCCCTTCCTCGACCTGCGCCATCAACCGGCAATGCCGCGCCTCGAGATGACCGTTCAGCGCGGCCAGATGCCGGCGCGCCTCCCCCCACAAACGTGCGGCAAGTGCTGCTTCGGCGAGCGCAAAGCGGCTTTCCGGGTGGTCGGGCGCCGATCGCGATAGGCCTTCCACGCGCTGGTAGCGCAACACCGGATCGGTTTCGCCGCGCGCCCCGAGAAAGGCCTGCACCAGGTCGGGATGCGGCGAGAGCGCATAGGCGGCCTCGGCAACCTTCGCCGCCTTCCGGGTGCGCCCGGAGGCCGCGAGCAGGCGCGACCAGCGCGCCGCCGCCGGCACCAGCGTCGGATCGGCCGCGACCGCCTGTTTGGCCGCCGCCAAAGCGTCAGCCGCACGCCCGGCGGCGTCGTCAACGCGGCTCTTTTCGGCCAAAAGGACCGCACGTTTGCGCCGGCCCGCCGCCGCGGCGAACGCCCCATTGTCGATGGCGTCGCCCAGGGTCAGCTCCGCCGCCGCCAACTCGCCGGCCGTGGTCTCCAACTCAAAGAGTGTGGTCAGCACCCATGGCGTTCGCGGCCTCAACAATCGGGCGCGGCGGGCAAGGTCAAGCGCGGCTTTTCGGTCGCCCCGGCGCATCGCCCCCATGAGCAAGCCGCGCAAGCCGAGGAAAGCCGTCTCCGGCCGTTCGAGCATCGCGGTGAAATAGCGATTGGCGGCGTTGTCGTCGCCCATGAGCTGGGCCGCCTGGGCCGATAGCAGCATGGTCAGGGGCGGCTCGGAGAGCAGGACATCGGCGCGCCGCGCCTGCCGCTGCGCCTCGTCCGGATCGCCGGCCGCGACCGCGACCATGCCCTGGGTCAAGGCCAGATAGCCGCGCCGCCGCCGATGATCGTGCCGGCGCCGCGCCCAATCACGCGGCAGCCGCCGAATTCGCCACCAGAGGTGATGCACCGCGGCGGCGACAACAGCGACGATGCCGACGGCTAGCACAACCATGCCGACCGTCGCGTCGATGCGCCAACCCTGCCATACGATGGTGACTTCGCCCGGGCGGTCGGCGAACCAGGCGACGGCGGCCATCACCGCCGCCAGAAGGATGAAGTAACCGAGCGCGCGGACCATGTTTTCCCGGACTAGGGAAGTTGACTGGCGTCGGCCAGCATGGCCTGAACCGCCATTTCCGCCGCCAGACGCGCGCGTGCGACCGTGAGCCACGGCCCGACCGCCGCCGCGACCGGCGACTCGGCGATTTCCGCCAACACGGCCACCGCCCCCGGCAGGTCGTTGGCGGCGAGTCTGACCTCGGTGCGCGCGACAACCGCCGCGGCGTCGCTTCCGGCGACATCGCCGACCGGCCGGATGCTGATGGCGGAAACCAGCCGGCGCAGAAACCCACTCGCCCAATTCGGGTCGGCCGGGACAATTGCCGCCGCCATCGCCTCTCCGGCGACGCGCTGGAAACGAACACGCAGGACCTCGATGGTGGGCAGTCCCCTGTCGGCGTGGGCGTCCAACGACGCCAGCAGCCGCAGCACCGTCGGATTACCGGACCAAGCCGCGCGTGAAGCGGCCAAATCGGCGGCGAAGGGCGCCCCGATGCTCAAACCCGCGCGGAGTCGCAAAGCGATCTGCGTCGCCGCCATCCGCGCCTCGACTGAGGCCTGACGCGCGGCGGAGCCGGTATCGGCCTGGGCGCGCTCGGCCAGCACCTTGGCGGCGGCGGCTACCTCGCCGCGCATCGCCTCGATCGAAGCCGCCAGACCGGCGACCCTCTCTTCGATTGCCCGCAGCCGCGGTTCGGAAACCTGTTCCGCCGGGACGTCTATCGCCGCCAGTTGTGTTGCGAGCCCACCCGCCTCGGTCGCGCGCTTGATCTCCGCGGCGGCAAGGTCGCGGCGAAGTGATTCGACGGCGGCGGCAAACGTTCGACTTTCGGTCGCGGCAAGCTCCACGGCCGCCAGACGCTGCGCCAACGCGGCAGTCTCCGCCGCCGAAACACCGACGGGTTCGCGGGGTGGCGGCTCGGCCAGCCGCGCCTCGATACGCGCGAGCCGCGATATCAACTCAGGATCGATCGCGGGCGGCACGGACACGATATTCGGCGGCGCGGTCGGCGGCGGTGCGGGAGGCGGCGGTGCGGGAGGCGGCGGTGCCGGGGGCATCGTCGCGAAATAGGCGGCCAGGCCGAGGGTGGCGGTGACGAGAACCGCGGCACCCGTCCAGCGCAGTCCGCGTGCGGAATGGTCGGCCGCCGGTTTGGCGATCGGCGCGTTCGGTTTTTCCGAGACGGCCGTCGCCGGCGCCTCCGGCACGGGTGTTGGCGGCGCGTCGGTCATCGGCATGGCCCCGAACGCGCTCGCCTTGTTCCGCGCAGAGGGGGAATCCCAGGCATTAGGCCCGATCCTCCAGCGAATGTTGAAGGCAGGCGAGCAGAGAAGCCTGGTCCGGCCGGTCCGCCACGCGCCGCGACCGCCAGGTCAGGCCTTCCAACGCCTTGGAGACGGCAGCACTCAAGCAGATTGCGTCGATGGTCGCGCATTTCTCCGCCACATCCGCCCCCCGCGCCAAATTAACAAAGGCGGACGCCGTCCGGGGAGAGAAAAACAGGGCGGCGTCGAGGGAACCATCCGCCATCGCCGCCATCACCCGGCTGGAAAGAGCCGCTACCGGGCGTGCCTCGTAGAGCGTCGCCCGCCTGACCGAAAAACCCCGTCCACCCAAAATGCCCGAAAGGTCGCCCGCGATTTCGGTTCCGGCGACATGAAGCAAAGCCCCGGCCCGCGGATCGAGGCGCGCGGCGGCGAGGTGCGCCAGGTCGCCGATATCGCCACCGGCGCTATGGACGTTGGAAAATCCGAGGTCGCGCGCCGTCCTCGCCGTGGCAGCGCCGACGGCGAAGACCGGCACATCGCGCCGGTCGCAGAGCCCGCCAAACGCCCGGGCGCCATTGGCGCTGGTCAGAAGAACGGCCTGCACGCCGTCAAGCGTAACCACGGCATCGGGCAGCAAACGAATCTCGAGGAGCGGTTCGACCAGAGCATCGATTCCGCGTTCGCCGAGAATCGCCGCCAGGCTCTCGGCATCCTCGCGCGGCCGGGTGATGAGGACACGCATGCCGCTTCATCCGGTGAGCGCGGCGTAATCGGCTCCGGCGGCGGCGCGCAGGGCCGCGCCGAGGTCCCGGCCGATCGCGGCGGCGTCGGCGGCGGCCCCGGATCGCTCCGCCCGCCACAGGCCGGACCCGTCCGGCCGCGCGAGCAGCCCGCGCAGAACGATCCGGCTTCCGTCGACCTCGGCGAGCCCGCCGATTGGCGTGCGGCAGGAGCCGTCGAGCACCGCCAGCATGGCGCGTTCGGCGGTTATGGCGATGAAGCTGGGGCCGTCGTTCAAGGGTTGGATCAAGGCCCGCACGCGGGAATCGCTTTCGCGGCATTCCAATCCGATGGCCCCTTGCGCCACCGCCGGCAGCATTTCGCTGGCTTCGAGGATCGCGCCGGTGTCGTCGGGAAGGCCAAGACGCCGCAGCCCGGCCAGAGCCAGCAGCGTGGCGCCAACCGCGCCCTCGCCGACCTTGCGCAAACGAGTCTGCACATTGCCGCGCAGGGGCAACACGCGAAGATCGGGACGCAACGCAAGGACCTGCGCCTGGCGCCGCGGCGATGAAGTGCCGAGCGACGCGTTCGCCGGCAACTCGCGCAGGGAACGCGCGCCCGGAGCGATCAACACGTCGCGGGGGTCCTGCCGGGGCAGCACGGTGGCGAGGATGAGTCCGTCGGGAAGGATGGTTGGCATGTCTTTGGTCGAGTGCACGCCGAGATCGACGACCCCGGCCAACAGCGCCTCGTCGATTTCCTTGGTGAACAAACCCTTGCCGCCGACATCGGCAAGCGGCCGATCGACCACGTTGTCGCCCGTCGTCTTGATGACAACGATGTCGATGGCGCCGGCCTCGGCCAAGGCCGGGTGCGCGGCGATGAGCCGCCGGCGTGTTTCATCGGCCTGGGCCAGCGCGAGGGGGGAACCGCGCGTGCCGATGCGAAGTCGGTCGGTGGTCATGTCATGTCCGGGGTCGCGTACCGTCGAGATCAAACTCGACGCGGTCTCAATTCGGCTTCTTTTCGTGGCGCGACAAATCCTTGATCGTCGCCTGCGACCCGCAAAGCGGGCAGCCGGGGTCGCGCTTGACCTTGATCTTGCGGAATTCCGAAGAGAGAGCGTCATAGATCAACAACTGGCCGGAGAGGCTGTCGCCCAGACCAAGGACCTCTTTCACGATCTCCGTCGCCTGAAGTGTGCCCAGAACCCCGGCCACCGATCCCAGGATGCCGGCCTGCTCGCAGCGCGGAATCAAATCCGGCGGCGGCGGGTCGCGAAAGATGCACCGATAACACGGGAACCCATCGCCGGGGTGGTGTGCCTTGAAGGTCGAAAGCTGGCCCTCGAAGCGCAGGAGGGCGGCCGACACCAGGGGCTTTTTCGCCAGGTAGCAGGCGTCGTTCAGCAGATACCGCGTGCTGAAATTGTCGCTGCCATCGGCGACCAGATCGTAATCGGCGATCAATTCGCGCACATTGTCGACCGTCAGCCGGAAATGGTGCGGGACAAGTGTGATGTCGGGATTGACCGAGCGCAGCGTGGCCAGCGCGCTATCCACTTTCGCGCGGCCGATGCTGTCATTGGTGTGGATGATTTGGCGCTGAAGGTTCGACAATTCAACGACGTCGCTGTCGACGAAGCCAAGCGTGCCGATGCCGGCCGCGGCCAAATAGAGCAAGACGGGCGAACCCAAACCACCCGCGCCGATCACCAACACACGCGCCGCCAACAGCTTGGCCTGACCTTCCTCGCCCACTTCGTCGAGGATCAGATGGCGCGCATAGCGGTGGATCTGATGCTCGCTGAGTTCCATGTCACAGGCCTTCGAAAAGGGGGGTGGAAAGATAACGTTCGGCGAAAGACGGTACCACGACGACGATCAATTTGCCGGCCATAGTCTTGCGCGCGGCGATTTCGAGACCGGCGGCGATGGCGGCGCCGGAGGAGATGCCAACCGGTATGCCCTCGAGGCGCGCGACCTCGCGCGCGGTTTCAAACGCGGTGGCGTTGCCGACGCGGATGACTTCATCGATAAGGTCGCGGCGCAGGATATCGGGAATGAACCCGGCGCCAATGCCCTGAATCTTATGCGGACCGGGCGCCCCACCCGACAGAACCGGGCTATCCTCGGGCTCGACCGCGACCATCTGCAGGCCGGGCCGGCGCGGCTTGATCACCTCGCCGACGCCGGTCAAGGTTCCGCCGGTGCCGACGCCGCTGACCACGACGTCGACGCGGCCTTCGGTATCCCGCCAGATTTCCTCCGCCGTCGTGCGCCGATGAATCTCGGGGTTCGCCGGATTGTTGAATTGCTGGGGCATGAAGGCATCGGGCATTTCCTTCAAAAGCTGCTCCGCCCGCCGGATGGCGCCGCGCATGCCTTCGGCCGCCGGCGTCAATTCAAGTTCGGCGCCCAGCAGTTTCAACATCTTGCGGCGTTCCACCGACATGCTCTCCGGCATGATCAAGATCAACCGATACCCCTTGGCGGCGCAGACGAACGCCAACGCGATCCCGGTATTGCCGGAGGTCGGTTCGATCACCACCGTGCCGGCCTTGATCGTGCCCGCGGCCTCGGCCGCCTCGATCATGGCAACGCCGATGCGGTCCTTCACCGAACCCAGCGGGTTGAAAAACTCGAGCTTGGCCACGACATCGGCGACGGCGCCCGCTTTCTTGGCGATCCGGCGCAGCCGCACCAGCGGCGTGGCGCCGATGGTATCGACGATGGTTTCGTAGATGCGGCCGCGGAATTCACCCCGCGCGGCCAAGCCGGGCGCCTCGCGCGGGTTCATCGCACCCTCCCGATTCCGAACGCCGCTCCCGATCCGTCAGATGCTGTAGTCATAACCGGCCACGGCTTCGTTTTCGACGCCGGCATCGCGGGCGCGTTTGCACAGATCCTCGATGGTCACGGCATCGAGCCGCTCCGTCAGCTCCTCTTGCAACTCCCGCCACAAGGGGCGGACGACGCGGTGGCCGAGCGGCGCACCGGCGGCGTCGTAGATGGGGTCCTTGGTCTTTTCCAGCGCGCCCACCAGGCGCACGATTTCGCCCAGCGTGATCCGCCGCCGCTCGCGCGCCAGGCGATAACCCCCGCGCGGACCGCGCACGCCGGTCAGCACACCGGCGCGCACAAGATGCTGGAGAACCGGTTCCAGGGAGCGCGCCGGAATGCCCTGGCGGCGGGTGATGTCCGGGCTGCGGACCGGCGCCGACCCCGCGTGGTAGGCGATGTCCAAAACCGTCTCGATGGCGAACAAGAGCTTCTTGGATAACCTCAACATCGTCGCCGCCTCAGCCGACGCCGGTTGACCCGAAGCCGCCGGCACCGCGCGGACTGTCGGGAAGGGCAACGACCTCCTGCCAGGCCGCCGCCGCGACCGGGGCGAGGATGATCTGGGCCACGCGCATCCCGCGGCTGATGCGAAAATCGGCGCTGCCAAGATTGATCAGAATGACGCCGATTTCGCCGCGGTAATCGGAGTCGATGGTGCCGGGGCTGTTCAAGAGGGCAACGCCATGGTGCAGCGCCAAACCCGATCGCGGCCGGATTTGCGCCTCAAATCCCAAAGGAACCGCGATCGCAAAACCGGTCGGAATCAAGGCGCGTCCGCCCGGCGGAATCACGATTTCGGACGTGATCGCGGCGGCCAGGTCGGCGCCGGCGGCGCCGGCCGTGGCGGGGGCCGGCAGCGGCAGTTCGGCGGCGTGCGGCAGCCGGCGCAAAGCCACGGCGATGCTCACGCGGCGGCCCCCGGCCGTGGCGAAAAATACTTCCCGATGCGCTCGGCCAGGCGTTCACCGACGGCGTCCTTGTCCAAACGCGGCCAATGTTCGACACCGGCCGCATCGATCAGGTGAACGGTGTTGGCCTCGCCCCCAAACGTACCGGCGGCTGTCGAGACATCGTTGGCCAGCATCCAATCGCACCCCTTGCGCGTACGTTTGGCCGACGCGAGGGTGACAAGCTCATCGATGTCCGTGGCGGTCTCGGCGGCGAAGCCGACGACGAGCGCCGGGCGCGTTCGGCCGGGCGTGGACAATCGGGCCAGGATGTCGGTGTTTTCGGCCAAGTGCAGGACCGGCGCTTTTCCGTCCTTCTTGAGTTTTCGGTTGGCCGGCGCCTGCGGTCGCCAATCCGCCACGGCGGCGGCGCACACCGCGAGATCGACGGGCAGCGCGGCTTCACACGCCGCCAGCATCTGGGCCGCGGTCTCGACGTGAACGGTTTTGACACCGGGCGGATCGGGCAGCGCGGTGGGCCCGGCGACCAGGATCGTCCCGGCGCCGTGGCGGGCCAGCGCGGCTGCGATGGCATGGCCCTGACGGCCGGAAGAACGATTGGCGATATACCGAACCGGATCGATCGCCTCGTAGGTGGGGCCGCTGGTGACCAGTGCACGCTTTCCGGAAAGAGGTCGCGCCGGAACGAACATCGCCTCGATGGCCTCGACGATCTCCAACGGCTCGGCCATGCGGCCATCGCCGGTCTCGCCGCAGGCCAAATCGCCGGGTCGCGGGCCGACGCGCTGGATTCCCCAGCCCGCCAAGGTCTGCACATTGCGCTGAGTCGCCGGATGGCGCCACATCATGGTGTTCATGGCGGGCGCCACCAGCACCGGTTTATCGGAGGCAAGCAATACGGCGGCGGCGAGGTCGCCAGCCAAGCCGGTCGCCATTTTCGCCAAGATGTCCGCGCTCGCGGGGGCGACGACGATAAGGTCGGCCTCGCGCGACAAACGTATGTGGCCCATTTCGCTTTCGTCGGTCAGCGAAAACAGGTCGCCGTAAACCTTGTCTTCGCTGAGTGCCGCGACGGAAAGCGGCGTGACGAATTGCGCGCCCCCTTCGGTGAGGACACAGCGAACCGCGGCGCCGCGCTCGCGCAACCGGCGGATGAGATCGAGGCTCTTGTAAGCCGCGATGCCGCCGGAAATGATCAACAGAACACGTTTGCCGTTCAGCACGATTGTCCCATTCTACGAATTAGTCATGTAATATATAGGAAATCAACAACCGAAGTGCAAGTTTTCCGAAGCGGTGAAATCGGCGCGCGCGAAGGCGCCGCATTGGACTTGACCCAGTGGGACACGCTCGATATTCACACGACCGCGCTTAAGCAGCCTCAGGCTTGAGGATGATACCCATGCCCGTGTTCACCGCCCGGCTCGCAGCGATCCTTTCGGCGGCGCTCTTGGTCGCCGGCTGCGGTCAGAGCGAAAAGTTCAATCGAGCGGCCTACGATATTTGCCTCGCCAACGCCAAAAAGCCGGGATCCGAACTCGCCGCGGCCAATTTCGAGCCATTCGAGAAATCCTTGGTCGCGATTTCGACCGGCGACGATCAGTTCCGCGTCTCGATCCGGTACGAAATGGGCGAGAAGCGCGGCCTTTATCAATGCATCGCCGAGAAACGGCTGGACGGTAGTTTCGCCGCCGTCTTCTGATTGTCGCGCGGCCAAGTGGCGGCGGCCTAATCCGCTCCGACGATCTGTACGACAAATGCAAACAACCACAAGACAGCCGCCAATCCGGCGATGAGCGTGGCGTGCCAAAGGTAACGATCCCGCAGGGTGTTACCGAAAATCTGCTGAGCGCGGGCTTCCGGAAAATCGTGTTTCTTGTCCATCAACAGAAAGACTTCGGTGCGCCGATAATTGCGCCGTGGCGCCTCGAACGCTTTCCACACCAATAGCGCCGCCATGAACGTGGCCCCGGTCGCGCCAAGTTTCAGGGCGCTGGCGATGTCCCAATAAAGGCCGACCATGCCGGTGGCGAGCGCCAGAAAGCCAAAGCCGCAAGCGCGGCGTATCGATTGGTCGGCGAAGTAGCGAATGCGATCCATGGGATAACGAAAATCCAATGCGCGCCCGTCGGATGATACCAGAATGGGAAGCGCGTTTGGCGCGGCAATCGGGGGTCAATCGGCGCGGACGATCCGGTCGAGATTGACCAGGGCCGGAAGTGAAAGGAAGGCGGCGCCCGCCATCCAAATCCACATCGACGCCGTGCCCTCTTCATTCCGCGTCAGCCTTTCGTAGAGCGCCGCCGGCACCCCGCTGAGCAACAAGGTCGCCGTCGACACCGCGACCGAACTGAAGAACAAAGCCCAGCCCACGGTGCGCGGGAACACCTCGGGCATCAAAACCGGCGCGATCTGAAGCGCGATGGCGACATAGGGCGAAAACACGCCATTGGCGGCGCACAATCCGACCACGATCATCAGCAGGTTGCGGCGGTCGCCCATGGGCCGTCAGGAAGTCCCCGGCGCCGCCCGCGGCAAAAGCTCCGCGGCGTACAACACGGCGAATAACGTGACCCGCGCGACCATGATCCAAAAGGCCGCGACCGGAGCCAGGAGCGGGCCATGGAGGGCGCGCGGCGTGACAAAGGCAACCGGCGCGACGATCCAATCGGTCAGCCGGCGGAACCAGCGATAGACGTAATTCGGGCTATCCGGGGGAAGCAAGAGGCCGAGGGCGAACCGCCCGAACATCGTGTAGAACAACACCGAAAGCGCGTAATTGGGCAGGTGGAAATACCAATAACTCCACCAAATATCCTGTCCCGCCATCGGCTTGAAATCTCGCTAAGAAAAAGGGCAGGGCCCGTGACCGTGCCCTGCCCCATTCTATAGAAAGTTTGTTATTCGCGGACGCCGGCGATCGCCCACTTCACGTCGCCCCGGGGCGTGCGGATCGAATCGACGAAATCCTGCATCTCTTTGGACGGTGGCGTCGTCAACATGCTGACAGCCCAGGTCACGCCGAAGGCCACCGGCAGGCCGAACAGCGCGCTGGAGATGTTACGGATTCCCCACCACAGATTGGTGCCGAACCAAGCCTGGAACGTTTCCGGGAAATACCGCGTCATCACCAGATAGAAGAGACACACCGAAAAGCCGCTGATCATGCCGGCAACGGCGCCGGCCGCGGTTGTTCGCTTCCACCAGATCCCCAGCACCAGCGGAGCGAAGAGTCCGGCCGCGGCTAGGGAAAACGCCCAGGCCACCATCTGGATGATGCCGTCGGGACGCGTTCCCGCCACCGCCGCGGCCACCAGGGCCACGCCGACCAGCAGAACGCGGGCGACGGTCAGGCGCCGAGTCGTGCTCGCCTTCGGATCGAGCATTTTGTAATAGATGTCGTGGCTAAGCGCGTTGGCGATGGCGAGCAGAAGTCCGTCCGCGGTGGATAACGCCGCCGCGAGACCACCCGCCGCCACCAAGCCCGAGATCACATAGGGCAAGCCGGCGATTTCCGGCATCGACAGAACGATGATGTCCTGGTTGATGATGAATTCGGCGAGTTGAAGGATGCCGTCGTTGTTGGCGTCGCGGATCGTGAGCAACCCGCCGACTTGAGACCAGTTTTGGACCCAGATCGGTAGCTGCGCGATCGGTTGTCCGATGACGTGGGAATAAACCTCAAGCTTGGCGAAGGCGGCATAGGCCGGAGCCGTGAAATAAAGCAGGAAGATGAAGAAGATGCTCCAGCCCACGGATTCACGCGCCTGACGCACATTGGGCGTGGTGAAATAACGCATCAGGATGTGCGGAAGCGATGCGGTGCCAACCATGAGGCACAACACCAGCGCCCAGAAATTGTTGAATTCGACCCAGCTGAACTTGCCCGCCGCGTCGACATAGGGCGCGGCGTGGGGCTTGAGAATGCCGAGCTTCTGTTCGAGCGAAGCGATCTCTTCCAACGCCATGCCATAGGTCAGTTCCGGAATCGGGATGCCGTACAGTTTGGTCGACAGCCAGATAACCGGGACCAGATAGGCAACGATCAACACGATGTATTGCGCCACCTGAGTCCAGGTCACCGCGCGCATGCCGCCCAGCATCGAACACACCAGGATGCCGGCGAGCCCGACAAAGATGGCAAGTTCAAAACTGATGCCGATGAAACGCGAGGTGATGATGCCGATGCCGTAACACTGGGCCACGATGTAGGTGAAGGACGCGGCGAAAAGCACAATCACCCCGCAGACACGGGCGCCGTTTCCTTCGTACCGTGTCCCCAGGAAATCGGGCACGGTGAACTGACCGAATTTGCGCAGATAGGGCGCCAGCAGGATCGCCACCAGCACGTAACCGCCCGTCCACCCCAGGACGTAGCCGAGATTGGCGAAGCCGGCGAGATAGAGGCCGCCGGCCATGGAAATGAAGGACGCCGCGCTCATCCAGTCGGCGCCGGTGGCCATGCCGTTGTAAAAAGCGGGGACGACGCGGCCGGCCACGTAATATTCCGACAGCTCCATCGTGCGCGAAAGGATACCGATATAGGCATAGACGCCAATGGTCAGGAACACGAAGCAATAGCCGATGACGGCGTTGGGCACGCCCATCTGCTCGAGGATAGCGAGTACGACGACAAATCCGAGAAACGCGCCGGCATAACCGCCATAAATCTTACCGAGATTGGCGACAAATCCGGTCTTGGTGCTGATGTCGTAGGCCATGATTTTCCCCCTCAGTCCTCGGCAACGCCGAATTCTTCATCGATCTTGTTCTGTGCGTAGGCGTTCCAGAAACACAGAACGACAAACGCGATCAGCGACCCCTGCGCGGCGAAGTAGAAGCCGAGCGGGAACCCGAGGATCTTGATCCCGTTAAGCGGGACCGCGAAGAAATGAACGACGAAACTGGCGATAAACCACAAGGCTAGGATAGTCCACATCAAGCGGGACGTTTTCCGCCAATAATTGTCCATCTTCTCGCGTGAGAGCGTTGATTCCTGCATGGGCGCCTCCTGTTCGTCCCCCCCTTGGGTCGAAGGAATCCAAGCCTGCGCTTGGTTCGCCATTACGGCCCACTTTGATGAAAGTTGGCCGTAATATTCCCGCCGCCGGTAAGGAGGGATCATTTTTTAAGAATCTTTTAATATCATGGGCCATGACCAGCTTCAACCCGGCACCGAGATCGAAGCCAAACCCAACCGAAGGGCGATTAACGCGTCTTCTCAATGTTTTGGCGCAATGGTGGTGGACTCCGCCCATCGCCACCCGGCACGAGCTTGCTGATTTCTTGCGCAGTCAGGCCGCCTATATCGCCCAAAAAACAATCGACGATTATTGCCGCGCCAGGGTCGGCCTTTTCAGCCACGCGCTTTATGCCGAACGCAGTTTCCTCGATGCCCTGGCGCTCAGCCGCAGCCACGGCTTCGCCGCGGTGTTGGCCGATCTCGTGGTCATCCTGGAGGGGTTGTTGCGGCCCCATGGTTCCTTGCGGAACGAAGCCCTGACCGATCTCTATCGGTCCACGCTAGAGGATACGCCGAGGTTAACACCGGAGCCACCGGACTGGACCGCCGCGATCGGTGAACTCACTCAGCGCCTCGATCAAATCCGTTCCACGGCGCCATTGCCGGCGGCGCGAATCGCCGAAACCTCGGGACGCCGAATTTTCGAAGCCTTGCCCATTCATCGGCGCTACAGCGGCAACGATGCAGAAATTATCGCCAACTCGATCTCGTTCCAGATGGTGGCCCTGCGCGAACGCCTGGCGCGGCGTTTAGATGTCGCCGCTCTCGCCGGCATCCTTTCCGATCCGCCTCGCCCCTAGGCTAGAGAACCGCCCATGGCCGCGCAGACCGAAATCTTCAGCAAACGGGTCCGCGATGTCATGGGCGCCCCGCCGGTCGCCTGCGGCCCAGGGACCAAACTCGCCGATGTCGTCGCCCTGCTCTCGCGGTCCGGCCAATCGAGCGCGGTCGTCGTTGATGCCGATCGGCGGCCGGTCGGCATTCTTACCGAGCAGGACATCGCGCGCCGCGTGACATTCCAGCATGGCCCGGAGATTGCGGTGGAGGCGGTCATGACGCGGCCGGTCGCGGTCGCCGAGGCCGACGACTATCTCTATCGCGCCATCGCCCGCATGCGCCGGCAGCACCGGCGCCACATGCCGGTCGTCGACGATGGCCATCGGTTGGTCGGCATGCTTGACCTCACCGAGACCCTGGCCGCGGCCGCGTCGCGAACCATGGGCCAGATCGAGCGGCTAACCCAAGAAGGCGATGTCGCCGGTTTGCGGCAGGTGAAGGCGGCACAGGCCGACATCGCCGAGGAATTGTTGGAGGACAACCTGCCGGCCCCGGACATCCAGGCACTGTTGACCGACATCAATCGCGACATTCACCGGCACCTGGCCGAGACCGCGACCCAGGCCATGCAGGAACGCGGCCGGGGTCCGCCTCCCGTGGCGTCGGCCCTTATCGTCATGGGCTCGGGCGGGCGCGGCGAAAGTTTCCTGTTCCCCGATCAGGACAACGGATTCATCATCGCCGACTACCCGGACGACGCCCATGACCGGATCGACGGTTATTTCATCGAATTCGCGACGAAGCTGACCGCCGACCTCGACGCAATCGGCATCCCGTATTGCCAGGGCCATGTGATGGCCACCAATCCGCTGTGGCGCAAGACCTTGTCCCAATGGCGCCATCAGGTGGCGCTGTGGGCCAAACGCCGCGGCGGCGAAGCCGTGCTGAATGCCGATATCTTTTTCGATTTCCAACCGGTCTGGGGCGAGGCCGCTCTTGCCGCCGCGTTGCGCGCCGACATCACCAAGATCGCGGCGTCCCATCCGAATTTCCTCGCCACGATGGCTCGCGACGATTCCGGCCATGGCGTGGGCCTGGACTGGTTGGGCCGCTTCCGCACCGGAACCGGCGGACGCTTCGACATCAAGCGGCACGCCACCGTGCCCTTGGTCGAATCGGTGCGTCTCTTGGCCCTGGTCGACGGATTGGAGCAAACCTCCACGCTCGGCCGCCTCGGGGCGCTCCGCGCCCGCGGCCGGCTCGACGCCAACGACCATGACGAGTTGGTCGCGGCGTTCGAGCATATTGGGTTCCTGCTGCTGCGGCAGCAACTGGCCGATTACCGCGCCGGCCGGCCCGTCGGCAACCTGGTTCGGCTCGAATCGATGTCGCGGCCGGAAAAAAGCGCGCTGCGCCGCGCCCTGAAATCCATCGGTTCCTTCCGCCGGCGCGCCCGCGCCGACGCGACCGGCGAAATTCTCGGGGGGTAACGCCGATCGATCAAAAGCGGGCCTGCCGAACCCGCACCTCCATCGCCATGTTCGAGACGCGGAGAAGCCGCTCGAACGTTCCAATGCCGCGATCTTCGAGAATTTCGATCAAGCGAATGAAAGCGGCGGCGGTGGCGAGTGCGTCGCCCAGCGCCGTGTGCCGCCCCAACGCGGGAATGTCGAACCGGCCAAGCACGGCGTCCAGGCTGTGGTCCTGCGATGTGTCGAACAGGAAAGCCGAGATCAGCAACGTGTCCAAGACCGGATTGTCGAAGCGGATTGCGAGCTCGGCCTCCTTCATTTTCAGAAACTTCATGTCGAACGCGGCGTTGTGCGCGACCAGAACGGAATCGCCGATGAATGCCTTGAATTGCGGGAGCACGACGGCAAGCGGCGGTTCGTGGCGAACCATGTCGTCGGTGATTCCATGGAACCGCGTCGATTGCTTCGGGATGCCACGGCCCGGATTGACCAGGCGGTTGAAGGTATCACTCGCGTCGACGCGGCCGTCGATGACCCGGACGCCAGCGATGGCGACAATCTCGTCGCCCAGCGACGGCCTCAGACCGGTGGTTTCGGTGTCGAAGACGACATAAGACAGGGAGCGCAGCGCCCGCTGGGCGGCGGCGCCGGGCGCGGCCGGTGGCATGTCGGGGTCGTAGAATTCCGGCCGCGGCGGTAGGGTGTCCCCGGCCGCCGCCGAAAGATCGCGCCGCGCGCGCCGAAATCGGGTGAAGGCGAAAATGCCAATGGCGACGACCGCGGCGATGGCCAGCACCCCGGCCAGCACGGTCGAGACGTCGCTAAATAGCGGCATCACACGAGCGATCGGTGCCTGTTCCCAAGGACCGCATTTGCGCCCCACGAGTGGCTGCTATAGTTTCGCGCACATCGTTCCCAGTATCGCACTGCATTGGATCGCGTGACATCCATCCGGTTTCGAAAGCGCGGGGCGTAAGGTCTCGTGAACCCGTCGGAGCGATTGGCGATCGAGGCCGAATGCGAGCGCCTGTGTATCGCCTTCAGCCATCTCGTCGACCAACGCCGTTATGGCGACCTCGCGGCCCTATTCACCACCGATGGCTGTTTTGAACGATTCGGCAAGGTCCATGTCGGTCATGCCGCGATCCGCCGCGAGATGGAAACGCGGTCCACAGACATGGTCACGCGTCATCTGTGCACGGGCACGCTCTTCGCCGTCGTCGATGCGGATAAAGCCGACGCCGTGACCTATTTCCTTGTGGCCCGCCATGACGGCATCGAGGGCCAGACGCCGCCCTACCCGCTCGACGGGCTGGATGCCGTCGGTGAATTCCATGACAGTTTCGAGCGTACCGGACAGGGCTGGCGCATCGCCCGCCGGAAGATTGTCGCCGTCTTCCGCCGCCGGCGCGACGGGGCGGGCGAACGACGGGCGGCGGACGGAAAGAGCGTCTAACCTAAGCGTGCTGGACGACGGGTGCGACGACGGCGCCGGGTGGATCGGCGAGCTCGCACCACAACCGGTCCATGCCTTCGTGATTGGCGGCGAACAGATCGATCAGCCGCGGATCGAAATGGGCACGCGGGTCGATGCGGTCGTCCCCCTTGGTGATAATCGCTACCGATCGTTCGTGGCTGAAGGCGGGTTTATAGGGGCGCTCGGAACGAAGGGCGTCATAGATATCGGCGATCTGGACGATGCGCGCGGATAACGGAATCTCGTCGCCCTTCAGTTTGCGCGGATAACCGGTGCCGTCCCATTTTTCATGATGGCAATAGGCGATCTCCGCGGCCATCCGCAACCGGTCCGAAGCCGACAATATCTTGTAGCCGTAATAGGGGTGGCGGTTTATTTCGTCGCGCTCCAGCGACGATAGACCTCCGCGTTTTTTCAGAACCGCGGCATCGACGCTCATCTTGCCGACGTCGTGAAGCTGCGCGCTGTAGCGGATTTCGTCGCAGAAATCGTCCGGCATATCCAAACACTTGGCGAGGTAATAGCTGTATTCATTGGTCCGCAGGATGTGGTTGCCGGTGTCCTCGTCATGAAGTTCGGCGGCGCGCGCGAGCAGCCTGATCGAAATCTGGAAAGCGTCTTCGGTTTCGTCCTGAAGTGCTTCGATCCGCGACCGTTGTTCGGTAAGCAGCCGGGCACGTTCGCGAAGCCGTTTATTTTGCCGGTGGATGCGGTCGACCATCTGGGCGCGTTCGATGGCCGTGCCCACGATGTGATTGATCGGGCCGATCAGATCGACCTGGTCGCGCGTGAAGGGAACGGGTTTGTCGCTTCCGGGCAATCGGCGATTGAGGAGCTGAACGACCCCGGTCAACTCGCCCGCATAGTTTTGGAGCGGGAAACACAACATCGAGCGGCTTTGATAACCCGTGGCCTGATCGAAGGCGGGATTGAAGCTGTAGGATCGCCCCGCCGGAATCGCATAGAGATCGTCGATGATCACGATTTCCCCGGTCGTCGCGACATAACCGGCGATCGAGCTGGTCGTGACCGGAATGACAAAACCCGCGGATTTGAGCCGGACGCGATCGTTTTGCAGGCTGGATGCTTCGAGTTTTCGATGAGGGCCGCGGCCATGCAGCACGAAGAAGGTGCCTGCCTCGGCATTGGTGATCTGGCGGCTTTTGAGCAATACGCGGGACAGCAGCTTGCCGACCGGTTCACCCGGCGGGATCTCTATGAATTCAAGAAACTCGATGAGGAGACTCACCTGGCGCCCTCCCGGTGGCCCGACGGCCTAGTCCTTCCGCGTACGCAGTCAGTCTCCACGCGATTCTTGCGTGCCGGGCGCCGGGCGCGGCGTCATCTATGCCGCGTCGGCGTGCCGATCGCTGGTTGTATTAATACTAGCCTATACTTAAAATTGGATAAATCCCCAATAATTCAGGGGTATCCGGGCTGTGGTTGATGCAACCCCTGAGGGAGCCGCCTAGGGGAAACGATCTTCAAGCAGCTTGGCGCCGTCCTCGCCGACTACCCCGGCGCTCCAAACCGCCGCCCAACGCCCGCGATAGGGCTGGAGCCACAGCGGCCGTTGCGGCAGCCCCGCGGGATTGCCCCTGAAATAGGCCACGATCAGGCCGTTGGGATGCGCCCGCGCCCAGGCCTGAGCGTCCGGCGCCAGGACATCCTCGATCGGTTTTCGCAATCGGCCCAGGAAATGGAACTGGCCCTCGTAATCGCCGACATGGGCGATCGGCCTGCCCTCCCGCTCACCATCGGCGAGGACGGTGGCGATGCCCCGCAGATCGTAATAAGGGCCGGCCGCGGCGAAACCGGCGACGTTAACGACACACACCGTCAACGTCGTGACCGCCGCGATCGATGCGATGCGAACGCTCACGGTGCGCGGGCCGTCCATGATCAAGCCGCCGCCCGCCGCCGCCAGCAGGACACCACCGAGCCAGGGGATGTCGGCCAACCACGGCGGCGATTCGGCGATCCATCCGGCGACCGGGGGCGCGAGCAGCACGGCGATGCCAAGAACAATCGTCGGCAATGCCACGGGCAGCCGCGCCAGGGGCCGGTCGTTCAGCGGGTTCCAGCTAAGAAGCCGGGCAAAGGCCAGCGCGAAAACCGGAAACAATGGCAGCAGATAATGCGGCTGTTTGGCGCTGATCAGCGAAAATACAAGCAACGCCGGAACCACCACGCAAACGCAGAACCGCAATCCGCGGTCGAACCGCAGCGGCCAGGCTTGCGACACCGCCCGCCACAGGCCGGGCCACCAGGCCCACGGGTAGAGGAGCGGTGCCAGCAACGCGAGGTACCACCACCAGGGACGGCCATGGGCGAAGGCGTCGAGCACCCGTCCGGCGGTCTGGCCGAAAAGAAGCATGTCGCGGAATTCGGGACCGCCGGAAAAAGCCGCCGGGATCGCCCAGGCAAGCGCCACGGCGGCGCCGCCGAGGATGGCCACGCCGAGCCCGCCATACCAGCGCCCCGGGCCACCCCATTGGCCGCGCGCCGCCCAGATCGGCGCCAACAACGGCGCCGGCAGCAGCCCGACAAGGATAACCGGCCCCTTCGACAGAATGCCGAGCCCGATGGCGAAACCGAATAGCATCCAACCCGATCGCCGGCGGCCTTCGGCCGCGCGCAAGACACCGAGAAGTCCCAGAGCGGTGAAAAACATATTCATGCCATCGAACATCGTCATCGGCGCGAGCACGCCGAGAAGCCCGAATCCGACCAGCACCAGCGGCGCCAACCCGGCCGCCGGCGCGTCGTCAGGCCACAGCCGCCGGGCCAGGAGCGCCGTCAGAATCAAGGCGCCGAGCGAAAACAGCGGCGCCACGACCCGCGCCCACCATTCGACGACTCCGAATACCGTCCAGCCCAAATGCATGAGCCAAAACAGCAGTGGCGGCTTGTGTGAATAGGGGACGCCGTTCAGATGCGGGACCAGGAAATCCCCGCGCGACCACATCTCCCAGGCCGCGGCGAGATACCGAGTCTCGTCGACCGGCAGTGGGGCGCGCGACAGCAGCGCGGAGGCGACCACGGCGAGCCACAACACCGCCGCCCCGAACAGCGCAACCGGCCAGCGCCTCATGCCGGCGGGGCCGCCTCTTCCGACTCCGCCGCCTCGCGCCGTTCGCGGCCGATCAGGTGCAGGTTGCGCGCATAGATGAACAGACCGGCGAGTTGCCCGACGATGAAAACCGGATCGAGGCGATAGATCGCATAGGACAAAAGGACGGCGCCGCCAGCCATGCTGAAATACCAGAAAGCGACGGGAATGACGCTGCGCCGCCGCCGCTCGCTTTGCAGCCATTGAACAACGAAGCGCGCTGAAAACAACCCCTGGCCAACGAAACCGATGACCAGCCAAATCGTCTCGTTCGACACGGAACTATTCCCCGGTGTTGGAAGAAGGAGGCGCGTCGCCGTCGCCTTCGACGACGGGGAGCCGGCTGCGCCGCTGCAGCCACATCACCCCGAAAAGGTCGACGCTGCCGACCAGCGCGCGTTGTAGATTCCCGTATTTTGAAATTCCGCTTGTCCGCGGGCGATGGCCGACCTCGACCAGCCGCACGCAGCCCCCGCTCCGGCGAAAAAGCGCCGGCAGGAAGCGATGCATGTGATCGAAATTCGGCAAGGCGAGGAAAGCCGAGCGCCGGAACAGCTTCAACCCGCAGCCAGTATCGGGCGTGTCGTCGCGCAACAGCCGGGACCGGATGAAATTGGCGATGCGCGAGGCCACGCGTTTACCGATGCCGTCGCGGCGGCGGCGGCGAAGGCCGGCGACCAGGGCGGGCGCGTCGGCCGCGGCGCTGTCCCCCAGCGCCCGCAAAAGCACCCCAATGTCGGCCGGATCGTTCTGGCCGTCGCCGTCGAGCGTGGCGATCCATTCGGCCCGCGCGGCGCGGATGCCCGTGGTCAACGCCGCACTTTGCCCGCAGCTCCCGCGATGGCGCAGCACACGCAGCCAGGGGTACAGCGCCTTGGCTTCGGCCAGCCGGCGCGGTGTGTCGTCGGCGCTGCCATCATCGACATATATCACTTCGAAGGGTGAATGCGCGGCCAGGGCGCGATCGATTTCCGCGATCAGGGGCGCGATGTTTTCGGCCTCGTCGCGTACCGGCACGACAACGGACAAAGTAAGCCGCGCTTCGCCGGGCGCCGTGGCGGTCGCGGGCTGTGCTGCGGTCCAAGCGCGCAACGCGGTTCCGGTCATTTGGCTCATTTTCTCCAGCTTCCGCCTGGACGGACAAACCTAACACGGCTCGGAGTCCGATGGTATTGGCAAGCCTCGCCGGCGGGCCAAAAAAGAAACCGGGGCCGCGAAGGCCCCGGTTCGTCTCAACCGCGTGTGTCGGTTTTAGTCGCGGCGCTGACCGAAAAGCTGCATCAGCATCACGAACAAATTGATGAAGTCGAGATAGAGCGTCAGCGCGCCCATCAGCGCCTTCTTTCCCGTCGTCTCGTGATCGTCGGCTTCGAGATAGGTCTCCTTGATCCGCTGCGTGTCATAGGCGGTCAGGCCCACGAACACGAGAACGCCGATCACGGAAATCGCGAATTGAAGCGCGGAACTCGCCAGGAAGATATTGACGATGCTGGCGAGGATAACGCCGATCAGGCCCATGAACAGGAACGAGCCGAACCGCGACAGGTCGCTCTTCGTCGTGTAGCCATACAGGCTCATCGCCGCGAAAGTGCCGCCAGTGATGAAGAAGACGCGCGCGACGCTTGCCCCCGTGAAGGCGAGGAAGATCGAGGCCATCGACAGGCCCATGACCCCTGCAAAGACCCAGAAGGTCAACTGCGCGGTCGAAAAGTTCATCCTGTGGATGCGCGCCGACAGGAAGAGAACGAAGCCAATCGGCGCCAGCATCACGACCCATTGCAGCGGCGTGCCGAAGATCGCCTGGGCCAGGGATGGCGTACTGGCGACCAGATAAGCAACGATTCCGGTCAGCGCCAGCCCGGACGCCATGTAGTTGTATACGCGCAGCATATGGGCGCGCAGGCCCTCATCAACGAGAGCTTGCTCGGCGCCACGGCCTAGCGCGCGATTGTCATATCCGAGAGCCATGAAGTCCTCCACGCGGAGAAGTGCAGCTTACGCCGCCATATATATGAAGCCGACCGCGCAAAATCAATATCCGCCGCCGGCCGGCGCTCCCCCCGGCTCAGGCGTTGCGGAGCACCGGCGCGGCCTTTTGGCCCAGGGCCCGCCAGGTACCGACAAAACCCAGCGCGACGATGGCCACGGTCGCGCCCACGATCGTCGCCGCGGCGGTTCCCGGCAGAAAAATCCAATCGATACGCATGAAGCCGGTCATGATCGCTCCGGCGATGACGGTGCCGATCAGGGCGGCGAGGGCCGCCGTGGCCACACCGATCAAGGCGAATTCGGTCAGGAAGGTCCGCAGCACCATGCGCCGCCGAGCGCCCAGCACCTTGAACATGACGGCATCGTAGACGCGCCGCCGGTGCGAGGCCGAAACCGCGCCGGCGAGAACCAGAACCCCGGCGGCCAGGGTCAGGGCCGCGACCGCGCTCGCCGCGGCGCTGATCTGGCCGAGCATTCCGTCAACGGCGTCGAGCGCCTCCTTGACCCGGATCGCCGAGATGTTGGGGAAACGTTCCGCGACCGCGCGCTCCAGCGCCGCCTCCGCCGCCGGTGTCGCCTCCACCGTCGCGATATGGGTGTGGGGCGCGGCCTCCAACATGCCGGGCGAAAACACGAGAACGAAATTGATGCCGAGCGAGGACCAGTTCAGGCGGCGCAGATTGGCGACGGTGGCCTCCATATCGCGGCCGAGTACGTTGACCGTTATCCGGTCGCCCACGCCGATTCCCATGCCTTCGGCGACATCGACTTCCAGCGAAACCAGGGCCGGCCCGGAATAGGCGGCGGGCCACCAGGCGCCTTGGACGACTTCGCTGTTGTCCGGCACCGTGGCCGAATAGGTCAGGCCGCGTTCGCTTTGGGTGGCCCATTGCGCGTCGCCGCGCACCCGCGCTTCCTCCGCCGAGACATCGCCGATGCGGGAGATGCGGCCGCGCAAGGAGGGCACGCGGCGAATCTTGCCGACGCCGGGCACGGCGCGGACGGCGTCGTCGAAGGCGGCGGTCTGGTCGGGCTGGATGTCGATGAAGAAGAACGAAGGCGCCACCGCGGGAAGCTGTTGCCTGATTTCGCGCTCGAGATTGCCGTGGACGACCGCCACCGCGACCAGCACCGTCAGGCCCAGCCCCAGCGACAACACGATGCTGGGCGCCGGTGTGCCGGGCCGGTGCAGATTGGCCAAGGCGAGCCGCAAACCCGGCCGGCCCGACGTGGCCATGCCGCCGGCGCGGCGCGCCGCGATCGACAGCAGCCAGCCGGCGCCGCGGAACAATCCAAACACCAGGATCGCCCCCAGAATGAACCACACGCCGATGTTCCGCATCTCCGCGACCAGGACGGTCAACGCCGCTAGGCCAGCCAGCGCCCCGCCGGTCGTCCACATATAGACCGGGCGCGGCCAACGCCGCGCGGGCGCGACCAGATCGCGGAACAGGGCGGCGGCGGGAACCTCGCGGGCGCGGCCCAGCGGCCATAACGAAAACGCCAACGCGGTCAGCAGCCCATAGGCCGCGGCCATCAACAGCGGCCCGGGATGGAACCCCAGCCGCGCCGTGACCGACAGGCTGTCGCCCAGCAAGGGCGCCACGAAGACCGGCGCCAACGCCCCGACGATGAGCCCGATGAGAATGCCGACGACCGCCAGCGCCAGAATCTGCAGAAGGTAGACCTGGAGTATGAGGCGGCCCTGCGCCCCCAGGCATTTCAAGGTGGCAATGGTTTCGGTCTTGCCGTCGAGATAGGCGCGCACGGCGTTGGCGACGCCGACGCCGCCGACCAGAAGCGCCGACAGGCCGACCAGCGTCAGGAATTGCGCCATGCGGTCGACGAAACGCTGCATGCCGGCCGCCGCCTGTGATAGGCGCCGAATCCGCCACGGCGCGTCGGGAAAAGTGGCGCGAATTTCCTCGGCCACGATGTCGGGCGACACCCCGTTGGGAAGCGCCACGCGGTAGCGGTAGTCGATCAGGCTTCCTGGCTGCATCAGGCCGGTCGCGGCCAAACCTTCGGCGCCGATCATCAATCGCGGGCCGAGGATGAAGATGTTGGTGCCGCGATCGGGCTCCCGGCGGATGGTCGCCCGCACCTCGAATTGCGAATCGCCGACGGACAGGCGCGCGCCGAGTCCGAGCCCGAGGCGCAGCAACAGATTGGGATCGGCGACCGCGCCGGCGATGCCCGCTTTGGTCGCCAGCGCCTCGCGCAAATCCATCGCCGGCTCCAGCATCACCTCGCCGTACAGGGGATATTGGCCATCCACGGCCTTCAATTCGACGAGGCTGCGGCGGTCCCCGGCCTGGGCCATGGCCCGCATGCCGATGGTCGAAGAGACCGTGCCGGCACGTTCGATGTAGGCGATCTGGTCGGCCTCCGCCGGCCGGTGAACGACCGTGAGATCGATGTCGCCGCCCAGCAGCACGCGGCCATCGGCCTCGAGCGCGGCGCGGATGGAAGCCGCCAAGGAACCGACGCCGGCGATGGCGGCCACGCCCAGCGCCAGGCAGGCGACAAAAACGCGAAAACCGCGCAGGCCACCGCGCAGTTCCCGGCGGGCAAGGCGGAGGGCGAGGGACAGATCGTTCATCGCGGGCCCGCGCCCGCCGCGCCGGCTTTGTTGACCACCGCCACCGGGCCGACGACGCGGCCGTCCTGGAGGCGCACGGTCCGTTCACAGCGCGAGGCGAGGTCGCGGTCATGGGTAATCAACACCAGCGTCGCCGAAAGCCGCTGCCGCAGCTCGAACAAGAGATCGACCACGGCGCGGCCGGTAACGGCGTCGAGATTGCCCGTCGGCTCGTCCGCCAACAGCAGCTTCGGTTCGGTGGCGACGGCGCGGGCCAGCGCCACGCGCTGTTGTTCGCCGCCGGAAAGCTGCGACGGATAATGGTCCATCCGATGGTCGAGCCCGACCGCGGCAAGGGCTTCTCGGGCTCGCGCGAACGCATCGCGCCGCCCGGTGAATTCAAGCGGCACGGCCACGTTTTCGAGCGCGTTCATCGCCGGGATCAGGTGAAAGGCCTGGAAAACGATGCCGACGGTGTCCCGGCGGAACAAGGCGAGGCCGTCCTCGCTGAGGTCGCCGAGATCGAGGCCGGCGACCCGCACCCGTCCCGATGTGGGCCGTTCCAGCCCGGCCATGACCATCATCATGGTCGATTTGCCGGAACCGGACGGTCCAACGATGGCCACGGATTCGCCGCGATCGACCGATAGGCTGACCCCGCGCAGGATATTGACCTCACCCGCCGCGCTCGCCAGTGTTAGATGAACATCGGTCAGAGAGACGATCGCTTCGGGTGAAGCGGAAAGGGAATCCATGGGCCTTCTCGCGCGATTTTCGGGCAGGGACAACAATGGCAGGTTTCCCGGATATCGTCCGCTGTTGTCGATTGTCAACGTCGGGCTGGTCGCGCTCGCGATCATGTGTACAGCCGCGATGGCGCAATCCGGCGCCAAGATACTCGTGTTGGGCGACAGCCTGGCCGCCGGATACGGCCTGCCGCCGGCCAACGCCTTCCCGGTCCGGCTCGAAGCCGCGCTCCGCGCCGAGGGACTGCCAATCCAGGTTATCAATGCCGGCGTGTCCGGCGACACCTCGGCCGGCGGGCTGGCGCGACTGGATTGGGCCCTGGCCGAACGGCCCGATGCCGTCATCGTCGAACTCGGGGCCAATGACGGGCTGCGCGGCCTCGATCCCAAACAAACCGAGGCCAATCTCGATGCGATTCTCACGCGATTGCGGGCCAGGGGCCTGCGCGTGCTGCTGACCGGCATGATGGCGCCGCCCAATTTCGGCCGCGACTACGGCCGCGACTTCAACGGCATGTTCCAGCGTTTGGCCGAAAAACACGGCGTGCCCCTTTATCCGTTTTTTCTGGAAGGCGTCGCCGCCGACCCGGCGCTCAACCAGGCCGACGGCATCCATCCCAACGCCAAGGGTGTGGAGATCATCGTCGGCCGGCTGCTCCCGCTCGTGCGAAAGCTGGTCGCGGCCGGGAGCTGAGCCTATTTCTTAGGAGCGGATAGACCCCCGGCGCGGCACCTGAACCATGATCCGGCTCTTCGTCGCCATCGAGTTGCCCGCGAGCGTGCGAACAATCCTCGGCTTCCTGCATGCTGGCGTGCCGGGCGCACGCTGGACGCCGGTCGAGAACATGCATTTGACGCTGCGTTTCATCGGCGAGGTGGAAGAACCCCGGATCGAGGACATCGACCGCGCGCTGTTGGCGGTGCGCTCGCCGCGTTTTTTGCTCGAGCTGGCCGGTGTGGGCCATTTCGAGACCTCGGGCCAGCCGCGCGCCTTATGGGCCGGGGTGCCCAAGATCGCGCCCCTGATCGGGCTGCGCGACCGGATCGAATCGGCGCTGGTCCGCGCCGGCTTCGCGCCCGAGGGTCGGAAATTCCTCCCGCATGTGACGCTCGCCCGGCTGCGCGACGCGCCGGCGCCCAAGGTTTCGGCCTTTCTCGGCCGGTTCGGATTGTTCCGCGCGCCGCCCTTCCCGGTGGAGCGGTTCGCGTTGTTTTCCAGCCACCGCGGCCGCAACGGCGCGGTCTATCGCCTGGAGGCGGATTACGAACTGGCCGAGGACCAGGGCGCAATCGCGCGCGCCCCTAACTCCCAAACCGGCTGAGAATTCGCTCGACCTGGCCGACATAGACGCCGCCGAACAGGCGGACATGGACCAGCAGCGGATACAGATTGTACAGGTCGCGGCGGGCCTCGAAAAAACCGGGACGGAGCGGGCGGATTTCGCCGTAGCGGCTGAAAAAAGCGGGGCCGAAGGTCGAAAACAACGTCGAAAACGCCAGCTCGATTTCCGCATCGGCGTGGTAGATCGCGGGATCGATAAAGGCGGCGATGCGTCCCTTTCGCGCCAACACATTGCCGCCCCACATATCGCCATGGATCAACGAGGGCCGCGCCTGGCCGTCGATCCAGGTATGCAGCCTTCCCGCCAGGTGTTCGACCCGGCGCATCGCCCGCCCCGGCAGGCGGCCGGCTCGTTGCGCTTCCCCGGCCATGTAGAGAAGGCGGTGGTCGCGAAAGAAGGCGAGCCAATCGTCGCCCTCCGGGTTGGGCTGGTGAAGGCCGGCGATCAACGTGTCGCGGCCGAAACCGAAGCGGTCGGCGGACAGGTTGTGAAGATCGGCCAGCAACTCGGCGGCTTCGGCTTCCACGCTTTCGTCGAGCCCGTCGCCGGCATCGACATATTCCATGATCAACAGCCGGTCCTCGGCGTGGATGACGGCGGGTACCGGCAAATTGGTGCGGTCGTGAAGGTAGCGGAGCATGAAACCTTCGAGGGCGAGACCGCCCGCGGCGGTTTGTTTGACCACGGCCTGGCTGCCGTCGCCGAAGCTCACGCGGTGAACCGTACTGACGCAGCCGCCGGAAAGCGGCGCGCTGTGCAGCGGCCGGCGTCCGATCGCGGTTTCGATGCGGTCGGCGAGTGTGCCGCTCACGCCCCCGGGCCTCGGGACGCGATCGACGGTCGCAGCGCCTCGATCAGACCGGCCGATGCCTTTTCGACCAGATCGAGCACCGTCTCGAACCCGTTGGATTCGCCGAAATAAGGATCGGGCACGTCCTGGCCGTGGCCGGGGGCGAAATCGAGAAACAATCGCACGCGGTCGGCCTTGTCCGCCGGGCAGCGGCGCCGGAGTATCCGAAGATGTCCGCGGTCCATCGCCAGGATCATGTCGAACCGATCGAAATCGCCGTCATCGACTCGGCGCGCCCGCAACTGGCCGATTTCCACGCCACGCCGCCTGGCCGCGATCTGGCTGCGTTCATCCGGCGGCTCGCCGACATGGTAATCGTGGGTGCCGGCCGAATCGGCCTCCACGGCCCGCGCCAGTCCGGCGCGTTCGGCCAAGGCGCGGAATACGCCTTCCGCCGTCGGCGACCGACAGATGTTGCCGGTGCACACGAACAGGACGCGGAGCGGCGCGCGCTCGGGCGAAGAAACCGGCTTACTCATCCTTCCTCCATCATTCGCCGATGGGCGGGATGGTGACGGCCTCTGGCTCGTCGGGTTCGAAGAACCCGCCCGATTGCCGCAGCCACAGACGCGAATAATGGCCGCCGCTGGCCAGCAGCTCGGCGTGGGTGCCTTCCTCGACGATGCGGCCATGGTCCATGACGATCAGCCGATCCAAGCGGGCGATGGTGGACAGCCGATGGGCGATGGCGATGACGGTGCGGCCTTTCATCAGGGTGCCGAGCTGTTCCTGGATCGCGGCCTCGACTTCGGAATCGAGCGCGGAGGTTGCCTCGTCCAGCACCAGGATCGGCGCGTTCTTCAGGATCACGCGGGCGATGGCGATGCGCTGCCGCTGTCCGCCGGACAGTTTGACGCCGCGTTCCCCGACATGGGCATCGAACCCCTTGCGTCCCAGCCAATCCTCCAGCTTCTCGATGAAGTCCAAGGCATGGGCGCTGGCGGCCGCGGCGATCACCTCCTCGTCGGTCGCTCCCGGCCGTCCGTAGCGGATGTTGTCCTTGATCGAACGGTGCAACAGCGAGGTATCCTGGGTGACCATGGCGATGTGGGCGCGCAGGCTTTCCTGGGTGACGCCGGCGATGTCCTGTCCATCGATCAGGATGCGCCCGGCCTCGGTTTCGTAGAAACCCAGCAGCAGATTGACCAGGGTCGATTTGCCGGCGCCCGAGCGGCCGACCAGGCCGACACGTTCGCCGGGCGCGATGGACAGGTTGATGCCGTGCAGCACGCCGCGCACCGTGCCATAGCCGAAACGCACGTCTTCGAACACTACCTCACCGCGCTCCACGCGCAGGGGTACGGCGTCCGGCCGGTCGGGAAGCTGGCGCGGCACGGCGATCGACCGCATGCCTTCCTGCACGGTGCCCACGTTCTCGAAAATCGAGGTGACGTTCTGGGCCACCCAGCCGGCCATGCTGGCGATGTTCCAGGTGAGCGGCAGCGCCATGGCGACGGCGCTGACATCGATGCTGCCGTTGTTCCACAGCAAGACCGAGACCGCACCCGTGCTGACCAACAGGGCCGCGTTCACGGTCGACAACGTGACGCTGAAGAAAGTCATCAGCCGGGTTTGCTGGCGGAAGGTCGCGGTGTGTTTATCGACCGAGGCCCGCACGAATTGGTCTTCGTCGTCCGGCCGGGCGAACAGCTTGACCGTCAGGATATTGGTGTAGCTATCGACGACGCGTCCGGTCAGGGCCGAGCGCACCTCCGACATCTGGCGCGACCGCTCGCGCATGCGCGGCACGAAATAACGCAGGAGAACCGCATAAGCGACGAACCATGCCAGCGCCGGCGCGGCCAGCCGGACGTCGCTCGACGCCATCAAGACGATGGCGCTGGTCCCGTAAATCAAGATGTACCAAACCGCGTTGGTGGCGGCGACGACGCTTTCGCGCAAGGACGGGCCGGTTTGCATCACGCGGTTGGCGATGCGGCCGGCGAAATCGTTCTGAAAAAACGTCCAGCTCTGGCGCACGACGTGCCAATGGCTCTGCCAGCGAATCAGGTTGGTCAGCCCGGGATTGATGGCCTGGAGTGTGATCAGGTTCTGGAACAAAAGCGCGATCGGGCGCGCGATCAACACGATCGCCGCCATGCCGACCAGCCGCGGCCAGGATTCCTCGAAGAGTTCTCCAGGCGTGCCGCGGGAAATCAGGCCCACGACCTCGCCGATGAACACCGGGACGGTCGTATCGAGGATGGCGACGATCAACCCCGAGGCGAACAGCAACACCACCAGGCCGCGGACCTGGCGGGCATAGTGCCAGTAAAAGGCCCACAACTCCTGCGGCGGGGTGGCGTCCGGCTCCCTTTCCGTGGGTTCGAGCAGGCTCTCGAAAAACCGAAATACCTTTGAGGCGAGATTCGCGATCACGTGACGCTTCCAGGGAAGTTCTCGACTTTAGTCCTCGCTCGCGGCGGTCGGCGCAACGGGCGCGGCGGCGATCGAACAAACGCCGCCGCGCGCGAAACCATCGGCGCCGGATCGCGCGAATTCTCTCGCCGATACTGGGCTGGCGGCGGCCGGTTGCTTCGGCCGCTCCAGTGGTTAAGGTACCACACGGCCCTGGGGGGAGCCGAAGAGATTCCAAAGCCGCCGAGCGCCGTTCAACGACAATTGACCATCGAGTTGGAAGCCGCCAGGGCCTGCCGCGTTTGCGCGGCGCATCTGCCGCATGGCCCGCGGCCGGTGCTGCGCGCGACCGCCACGGCGCGGCTGTTGATCGTGGGGCAGGCGCCGGGCACGCGGGTGCATGAATCCGGCGTGCCGTGGAACGATGCGAGCGGCGAGCGATTGCGCGATTGGCTGGCCATCGACCGCGACCGATTCTATGACGAAAATCTCGTCGCCGTCCTGCCCACCGGATTCTGTTTTCCCGGAAACGACGCCAAGGGCGGCGATCTTCCGCCCCGGCCCGAATGTGCGCCGCTGTGGCATCCGCGGCTTCGCCCCTTGTTGAAACGCGTGAAGCTGACGCTGCTGATCGGGGCTTATGCCCAGGCCTATTACCTGGGCAAGGACGCCAAGGAGACCGTCACCGCGACGGTCCAAGCCTTCGATGAATACCTGCCCGACTTCCTGCCGCTGCCCCATCCAAGCTGGCGCAACCAGGGCTGGCTGAAGCGCAATCCCTGGTTCGAGAGCGACTTGCTGCCGGTGCTGCGCGGCGCCGTCGCCGATCTCGCGGACTAGAGTTACTCGTTCTGGGTCTCGATGGCGTCCATGTCTTCGTCGGAGAAGCCGAAATGATGGCCGATTTCGTGGATCAGGACGTGGCGAACGATGCGGTAGAGATCGTCCCCGGTCTCGCACCAATAGTCCAGGATCGGGCGCCGATACAGGAACACGCGGTTGAGGTCCTGCGGCGCGTCGGCCACGCTCTGGCGGGCGAGCGCCACGCCTTGATAGAGGCCCAGAATATCGAACGGCGTTTCGAGGTCCATGTCGCGCTCGGTCTCCTCGTCGGGAAAATCCTCGACGCGGATGACCAAGTCCTGGGCGTGACTCCGCAGCTCCTCCGGGATGGTCTTGAGGGCGGCGCGGGCCAAATCTTCGATCTCGGCCAGGGTCGGCGGCAGGGTGGATCGGGTGAGCATCGGCGGAGACTAGCCCCTGAACGCCGCAGGGCCAAGCCGCCGATCGTCGAATATTTGGACCGCCACCCCTAAACCGCGGGTCAGGTCGCGTCTTCCGGCGGTGGCGGCGGTCGGTGACGGGCGAGTTTGGTTTCGCGGCGGGCGATGTAGATCGAACTGCCGGCGATAATCGCGGCCCCAACCCAGGTCCAGGGATCGGGAATTTCGCCGAACAGCATGAAGCCGGCGGCCGCCGCGAACAACAGCCTAGTGTAGTCGAAGGGAGCGACGGCGGAGGCCTCGGTCACCTGATAGGCCCCGATCAGGCAGCGTTGCAGCAAAAGACCGGACACCCCGATCGTGAACGCCTGGAAAAGATCGAACCAGGTCGGGTTCTGCCACACATAAAGGGCGGGGCCGAGCGAGACGGTCGTGGTGACGACGCCGAAATAGAACAAGATCGTCACCGGCTGTTCGCGATGGGCGAGCTTGCGGGCCACGACCACCGAATCGGCCACGAAAAACGGCCCGATCAGCCCGGCCAGCACGGCCAGGCTGAATTCCGCGTAACCCGGCCGAATCATGACCAACACCCCGAGGAACCCGGTGGCGGTGGCCAGGGCGCGGCGCCAGCCCACGGTTTCGCCCAGCACCAGGATGGCGAGCGGCACCATGTACAGCGATTTGGTGAACGACAGAGCCGTAGCTTGGGCCAACGTCAAATGGATGATCGCGTAGAAAGTAAAAATCTGGGCGCAGAAGCTCAGCGTCCCGCGCGCCGCATGCATCCGAAAATGGCCGGTCAGAAAAGCCGAAGGCCCCGCCCTGGCGACGAACGGCAGGATCACGATCAGCGCGGCGGCGAAGCGGAAAAACCCGACCTGAAACGTATCGAGCCGGGTGCCCATCGATTTGATCTGGGCCATCTGCATCGACGAGATGGCCGCCGCGCACAGAATGAGGATGGCGCCGCGCGTGAAGCCAGGCAACGCCCGCCAACGTTTCTTGAGACCCGCCGCCACGCGATCGAACATCGCCGCAGACTCGCATGGGCCAATCCCAAAGGGAATCGGTTGTTGGGTGAAGGTGTGATGTCCGTCCTATGCAGGGGATTCGGCCTTAGCCATACTGGCGCCGATGCAATTTCTTCTGATCGCCCACGATGGCACCGATGCCGGCGCGGCCGAACGCCGCAGGGCCGCGCGAATGGCGCATCTTGACGGCATCGCCCGGCTCAAGGAGGCGGGCAATTTCATCGCCGGGGGCGCGATCCTCGGCGAATCGGGCGGCATGATCGGTTCGGCCTGTTTGCTCGATTTTCCCTCGCGCGACGCCCTGGATTCGTGGTTGAAGGCCGATCCCTATACCGTCGGCGATGTCTGGCGGGAGGTTGAAATCCGGCCTTTCCGCCTCGCCGCGTTGCCATGAACAAGAACCCGCCCACAAGGGAAGGAAACGCCATGACCGAAGCGACATCCGACATGCCGATGTGGCGCCCGTCGCCAAAACGCATCGCGGAAGCCAATCTCACTACCTTCATCGCCGCCGTCGAGCGGCATTGGCAGGTCAAGGCCGCCGATTACGCGCAGCTCTGGCGCTGGTCGATCGACAAACCCGAACAATTCTGGACCTCGATGTGGGATTTCGGCGGCATCGTCGCGGAGTCCCGCGGCACGGCGGAGGTCAAGGATGCCGGCAAGATGCCGGGTGCGCGGTTCTTCCCCGAGGCCAAGCTGAACTATGCCGAAAACCTTCTCCGCCGCCGCGACGACGCCCCGGCCATGATCTTCCGGGGCGAGGACAAGGTGCGGCGGGTCGTCGGCTTCCGCGATCTTCACGACCAGGTTTCGCGGCTGGCCCAGGCTCTGGCCGCCGCCGGCATCAAGCCCGGCGACTGCGTGGCCGGTTATCTGCCCAATCTGCCCGAGGCGGCCATCGCCATGCTGGCCGCGACCAGCCTGGGGGCGATCTGGTCGTCCTGCTCGCCGGATTTCGGCGTGCAGGGCGTGCTCGACCGCTTCGGCCAGATCGAGCCCAAGGTGATGTTCTGCGCCGACGGTTATTATTACGGCGGCAAGACCTTCGACTGCCTGGAAAAGCTAGAAGCGGTGCTGGCGAAACTGCCGAGCGTGACGCGGACCATCATCCTGCCTTATGCCGGCAGCCCGCGGTCGCTGGCGACCGTACCCAACGCCGTGCGTTTCGACGAATTCATCGCGCCCTATCGGGCGGGCGACATCGCGTTCGCGCGCCTGCCCTTCAACCACCCGATCTACATCATGTATTCGTCGGGCACGACCGGGGTGCCCAAATGTATCGTCCACGGCGCCGGCGGCACGCTCATCCAGCATTTGAAGGAGCATCTGCTCCATTGCGACATCAAACGCGGCGACCGCGTGTTTTATTTCACGACCTGCGGCTGGATGATGTGGAACTGGCTGATCGGCGCGCTGGCGTGCGAAGCCACGCTGATCCTGTATGACGGCTCGCCCTTTTATCCCAGCGGCAATACCGTCTTCGACATCGCCGACGCCGAGGCCATGACCCTGCTCGGCACCTCGGCCAAATTCATCGACGCCGCGGCCAAGGCCGGGCTGGACCCGATGAAAACCCACAAGCTGCGCGATCTGCGCGTCATCACCTCGACCGGCTCGCCGCTGGTGCCCGAGGGGTTCGATTTCGTCTACAACAAGATCAAGAAGGACGTGCATCTGGCCTCGATCTCGGGCGGCACCGACATCATTTCGTGTTTCGTGCTGGGCAATCCGCTGGCCCCGGTGTGGCGCGGCGAAATCCAGTGCCGCGGGCTGGGCATGGCGGTGGACGTGTTCGGCGAAAGCGGCAAATCCACGCGCGGGGAAAAAGGCGAATTGGTCTGCGCCAAGCCCTTCCCGTCGATGCCGGTGATGTTCTGGAACGATCCCGGCGACAAGAAATACCGCGCCGCCTATTTCGAGAAGTTCCCCGGCGTGTGGTGCCACGGCGACTGGACCGAGATCACGACCCATGACGGGCTGGTCATCTATGGCCGCTCCGACGCCGTGCTCAACCCCGGCGGCGTGCGTATCGGCACGGCGGAAATCTATCGCCAGGTCGAGCAGCTCGACGAAGTCGTGGAAAGCATCGTCATCGGCCAGGATTGGGACGCCGATGTCCGCGTCGTGTTGTTCGTGCGGCTGCGCGAGGGTTTGAAACTCGACGCCGCGCTGGAAAAGAAGATCAAGGACCACATCCGAAAGAACACCACGCCCCGCCACGTGCCCGGCAAGATCCTTCAGGTCACCGACATTCCCCGCACCAAGAGCGGAAAGATCGTGGAACTGGCGGTGCGCGAGGTCGTCCACGGCCGCCCGGTGAAAAACAAGGAGGCGCTCGCCAACCCCGACGCGCTCGATTTGTTCAGAGACCGGACGGAATTGCGCAGCTAATTTTCGGGGTGTGGGGGCCGCCGGCCCCCACGACTAAATCGACACGTCCATCGTCAGCGGGGAGTGGCTGGAGGCGCTGGCGCGGTCGGCGCCGACCTCCTTGAAGCGTTCCTCCATCACCAGCCAGGCTCGCGTGGTCATGCCCTTGCGGACCATCTTCGGCGGCCACGGGCTGTCATCGGCCAGCGACTTCGACAACAGGATGTAGTCGAGCTGGCGGAAGGCGTCCGGGTGTTCGCAGGCGGCGTTGGCCGCTTCGTAATGGGTCCAGCGATCGGCGTGGGACATACGCTCCACGACGTTGACGACCGCATCCCATTTGATCAAATCCTCGATACCGGGCGCGCCCTGATCGTCGGATTCGGGATAATCGTTGAGGTCGCCGAGGACGATGAAGGGTGTCTTCCCCGGCTTCTCGCCGAAGCGGGCCTGGACGATCTGCTTGACCTTCGCCGCTTCGCGCATACGCAGGGCGCGGGTGTTCTTGCGGCCGTTACAGGGGTCTGCCTTGTCGGTCGGAGATTTGAAATGCACGACAAACAGCGTGACATTGCGCTGTTTGCCGATTTCGATGTCCACTTCCAGGCAATCGCGGGTGAAGACCGGGTTCTTGCCGTCCTTTTCGTGCTGATGCGACCGCGTGTGGGTTATCGGATAACGGCTGACGACGGCGATTTCCTGTTGTTTGGAATCGTTGATCTCGGCCATGGCGAAATGGGTATAGGTCTTGTCCTTGACATAGGCGGTGAAGAATTTCTTCAGCGAAGCCAGGCTCTCGACCTCTTGCAGGGCGATGATGTCGGCATCGGCCGCCTTGATGGTCAGGCCGGTCAGGCGCCTTTCCTTTTCGTTCAAATCCTCGAAACCGGCGCCGTCCTTGCCCTTGCCGCCCTTGCCGTCGAATTTGTAACGCGCATAGAGATTCTCGGCGTTGAACGTCGCCACCCGTATCGTCGCCATGTCACCCCTCCCGGCCGTCCATTTTGTCCCGTCTTTCGGAACGCGCCACCATAGCGGGATGTACGGCGCTGTCCAGAGGGCGGCGACGGCGACGGCACCGGGCGCAACCCGGTGTTTACCCGTCCGCCGGCGCCTCCGGCCCCGCGGCCAGCAGCAATTTGTTGAGACCGTTGAGCACGGCGTGGAGCTGGACGAATTGCCCGGCGAACCCGGCCCAATCGAGCCTGCCGGCCTGGGCTTCGGGCAAGTCCACGAAAATGTCCCGCAACGTCCGCCGCCCATCGATCCGCGCGGCGATGGCGGCGGCCAGGCGCGGCAGGGGAAACCGCAGCGTCAAGTCGCCGATACGCGTGGTCAGCGCGCCGCCGGGCTGGAAATCCCGCGCCCAGCCGGCGAAATCACCCTCGCGCGGCACCGGCACGGTGGACGGCGCATCCGGCGGCGGCGGCGCCACCGGGTTGGCGACGGCGACGACATAGACAACATGGGTCTTCAGGTTTCCGGCCAGAAGTTCGGCGAAGGCGGCGCGCTCCAGCAAATTCAGCGATTCCAGGCGCGGCCTCAACACCGGGTCGTTGACATAGGTGAGGGGATCGTAGAGCGCCGGCTCGATAAAGCCGGCGATCCGCAGCCCCGACTCTTCGACCAGCACGGCCAGTTCGGGAACGTCATAAGCGCGGTCGCGGGCGTGGAGCAGCAGATCGACGACGCCGGCGTCGCTCTGCGTCACATGGTCGGCGACCCCGGAATTGCGGCGCAGCCAGTTGGTGGGCGGCAGTTGCGCCAGCAGCCGCCGCGCCGAGGCGACGCGGTCGGCCAGCGTGTCGGCGCTCGCGCTCAACGCCCGCAGCATCGTCTGCACGGGATAAACGCCGGTGCGGCCGAGCCCGCCATAAACCATGAGCCCCATGCCGCCGCGCGAGGACAACACCCCGACCAACGCTTTCAGCCCGTCGCGCGGTTCGTCGAGATGATGCAGCACGCCGCAGCAATCGATGTAATCGAAGACGCCGAGCCCAAGCGATTGGACATCGAGCAGCGAACCCGTGACAAAGCGCAGATTGCCCAGGCCGCGCGCCTGGGCGCGGGCCTCGGCGATGCGGCGCGCGGCGGCGGAGCGGTCGAGATAGACGATCTCGGCCGGGCACGCCGCGTCGGTCAGTTGCTGGGCGAGCATGATGGCGCCGTCGCCGGTGCCGCCGCCGGCGATCAAGGCGCGGAAAGGCCGGGTGAAATCGAGCCGGCCGCCGAAGACGTAGTGGTTGATTTCGGCGACATGGCTGGGCGAACCCGCGATCAGCCTTTTTTTCTCGTCGCGCGGATCGCGCGGCGGATAGGGATAGGCTTCGTATTGTTCGGCCACCGCGTCTTTCATGCGCGCCAGGCCACTTCCCGCACGACGCCGACCTCGATCCCGGCACGATTGCGGATCGGCGGCTCCAGCCAGCTTCCGACGATGTCCGCGTCGGCGCCGTCGAAGCCGCCGAAGCGGCGCAGAAGTGCGGCCATCGCGGTTTCGGCGGCGCGGCTGGCGCCGTCGGCGATCTTGAGCGCGATGCCCAGGCGGCGCTCCGGCAGGGCGGCGAGGTAGACGCCCTCCGCCCCGCCCTTGACCACAACCCGGCCCGAATTCGCCGCCATGATTTCGGTGCAGAATCGGCCATGGCCGGCGACCAGCAGCGGATGGGTGGTCATCGCCCGCCGGATGCGGGCGCAGGCGGCCTGCCGGCTGGATCCGAGCCCGGTGCCCGCGGCCAGCCGCGCCATGCCACGCGCCAGCGCCGACAGCGGCATGGCGATGGTGGGGATGCCGCAGCCATCGATGCCGGCGGGCGCCCCCGACAGATCGATCGCGCACATGTCGGACAGGGCCTGGCGCACGCGGCGCTGCGCCGGGTGATCGGCCGCGACATAACCCTTGGTCGGCTCGCCGAGATGGCGGCAGGCGGTGAGAAAGCCGCTGTGTTTGCCCGAGCAATTATTGTGCACGGCCGAGGGAGACCGGCCTTCGCGAACCAAGGCCCGCGCCGCGTCCTCATGCATCGGCCAATGTTCGCCGCATTCCAGATCGCCACCCGACAGCCCGATGGATCGCAACCAGGCATTCACGGCACCTTCATGTTCGGGTTCGCCGGAATGGGAGGCGCAGGCCAGCGCGATTTCGGCATCGGTGAGGCCGAAGCGGTCGGCGGCGCCGGTTTCGATCAGGGGCAGCGCCTGCAACGGCTTGACCGCCGAACGCGGGTAGACCGGGCGTTCGACGTCACCCCAGGATTGGACCAGCGCGCCGTCCGCATCGCAGACCGCCACGGCGCCGCGATGCCGGCTTTCGACCAGGGCGCCGCGGGTGACTTCGACCAGGATTGGGTCGGCCTCGGCCGGTTGGATCATCGCGGCACCTTGCCTCGCCCGCCGATCCTGGGCAAGGTCGCGCCATGAAGGGTTATTTCGGGATCGGGGCGGAGGGCACGACCAAGGGCATGAACCTGGGCAGCCTGTTCAGGTCAGCTCACGCCTTCGGCGCCAGCTTCGTGTTCACCGTCGATTCGCAGGTGGCGCGCGACGAAATCCGCCTGTCGGACACCGCCGATACACCCGCGAGCCTGCCCTATTACAGCTTCGCCGATGCCGGATCGCTGGCCTTGCCCAAGGGCTGCACGCTGGTCGGCATCGAAATCACCGATGACGCGGTCGAACTGCCGCGCTTTCGCCATCCGCGCTGCGCCGCTTATGTCGTGGGCGGGGAGCGCGCCAGCCTGTCGCCGGCGCTGACCGCGCTCTGCGATCACGTCGTCCGCATTCCGACGCGGTTTTCGCTCAACCTGGCGCTGGCCGGCGCCATCGTCATGTATGACCGGCTGATCAGCCTGGGCCGCTTCCCCGCCCGCCCGGTCATGCCCGGCGGACCCAGCGAAGCCCTGCCCGCCCATGTTTATGGGGCGCCGATCCGCAAGCGACCGCGGGCCAAGGCCGGCGGGGAGACGTGATCCCCGAAATTATCTCAGGAACGGATTAAGCCAGCGGGCGAAGAACCCGGTCAGGCGGACAGGCGCCTCATCGACGACCAGGCACAGGCAATCCTCGCCGGCTTGGGCGACCGGCTGGTGGTCCGAATCTTGTTCATGCACGGCCAGATCGCCGCGCCGATGTTCACCGAAGGCATCAACAAAACCGCCGGCCAGCACCGCCACCATTTCGCTGCCGCCATGGCGGTGTCGCGGGATCGCGGCACCCGGCTTGATCCGCATCAGCCGTGCCCGCATCGCGGCCGCGGCGACCGGAAGTGCCGCTTCTTCCACGTTCCACGCCAACCGCCGCCAGGGCAGACTCTCCAATCCGCCGCCGACTAAAGCGGCCAGGGGACGCGGCAGCAGGGGACCGCCATTTGGCAATGGTGGCCGCGCCTCCGGTTGTGGGTCGATGCCGTCATCCAGATGATCGAACAGCGCGGCGCGGGCCCCGGCCGAAACCGGCGCGGGCGGCAATTCGTCGAACAAGGCTCCGCCGATCGCCTCCAGCTCCGCGACCCGATCCCGGCAGGCCGGGCAGAAAGTAAGATGTGTCGCGGTGGCCAGGGCCGCGGCGGGATCGATCGCGCCGGCGGCGTAGTCGAGCAGATGTTCTTCGGCGGGGTGATGCGTGGGCAAGGAAATCCGGGTCATCGTGGTCCATCCTTGAAAGCCTGGCGCAGGCGGGCCATGGCAAGCCGCAGTCGCGATTTGACCGTGCCGAGGGGCAGGCCCGACGAGCGGGCGATCTCGCTGTGCGAGCGATCGTCGAAGAACGACTGCCGCAGGAGACTCGCTTGTTCCCGAGGCAATTCCGCGATGGCCGCCGCCAGGCGCCGTTCCCATTGACCGGCCTCGGTGCGTTCGTCGGGTGCTGCTTCCGGCGCGGGCACCAGCGCCGGGTCGTCGCGTTCGATCTCGGGATGGGCGGCGCGGCGCAGGGCATCGATGCGTTTGTTGCGGGCGATGGTAAAGACCCAGGTGCTGACCCCGGCCAGCCGGGGGTCGAAGCTCGCCGCCCGCCGCCACACAATCAGCATGACCTCTTGGGTCAATTCCTCGGCCACGGCGGCGTCCAGACCCAACCGCATCAGGTAGGATTTCACGCGCGGGGCCAGGCGATCGAACAGGGCGGCGAAGGCGGCGCGGTCGCGGCGAAGCGCCACCGCTTCCATCAACGCGGCCAATTCTTCGCCCACCTCTCCCGGCCGCCGCTCCATGCGCCTATATTGTCGATGGGGCGCGCGACCGACAAGGCCGCTGGCCGCACCGCAGGCAAAGGCGGCGGTCATCGTCGGTCTTCCCCCACGGGATTGGTTATGATTGACGCCGATCATTGCAATGTCATACGGCTTCGCTCGCGGACCGGATCACCGCTTGCGGTGGCAGGAGGATAGACCATGCGAAGGATCGCCAAGACCACCCCCACGCTCGGCCTGGGTCTGCTGCTCGGATCGGCTTTGCCCGCGCTCGCGGCCGACGCGCAGGTGCTCGGCGCGTTCGAGACCTGGACCGCAGCGGCGGGGACCGAGAAGGCCGGGAAAATCTGCTACGCCGCCGTCAAGCCGACCAAATCGGAGGGCAACTACACCCGCCGCGACGAGGTTTTCCTGATGGTCACCCACCGCCCCGGCGCCAAGGCGCGCGACGAGGTGAGTTTCATCGCCGGCTACGACCTCAAGCCCGACAGCGCGGTTGCGGTCGAGATCGGCGACAAGAAATTCACGCTCGAAGCCGGGCAGAAGGATACCGCCTGGACCCCCGACGCCGCCGCCGACAAGGCTTTCGTGGACGCGCTCGCCAAGGGCCGAACGATGGTGGTGAAGGCGACCTCCGCGCGCGGCACACCCACGACCGACACGTTTTCCCTCAGCGGCTTTACCAAGGCGCGCGCGGAAATCGACAAGGCCTGCGGCATCAAATGAACCGCCCGGCCTCATGAAAGTCGAAACCGCTGTGGTCAAGGAACCGGCGGCGCGGATGCCGGCGACGGCGCCCGACGGGCGCAGGGATTTGCTCGGGATGAGCCGGGCCGAACTCGCCGCCGAGCTGGCCCCGTTGGGAATCGAACCCTATCGGCTAAAGCAGCTTTGGCATTGGCTGTATCAGCGCGGCGCCACATCGTTCGCCACGATGACGACGCTTTCCAAGGACATCAGGAGCCGGTTGGAGGAAGGTTACTTCGTCGGCCGCCCGACCATCGCCGCCGCCCAGGAATCGGCGGACGGCACGCGCAAATGGCTGCTGCGCCAAAACGATGGCCGCGACATCGAATGTGTTTATATCCCGGAGGAAGAGCGCGGCACGTTGTGCGTTTCGTCCCAGGTCGGCTGCACGTTGACCTGCGCGTTTTGCCACACCGGGACGCAAAAACTGGTGCGGAACCTGACCTCCGGCGAAATCCTCGGCCAGATCATGACCGCGCGCGAGCAGCTCGGCGAAAATCCCCCCCCACAAGAGGGGCGCGCCATCACCAACATCGTGCTGATGGGCATGGGTGAGCCGCTGTTCAATTACGATAACGTCGCCGCCGCCATGAAAATCGCGCTCGACCCCGAGGGGCTGGCGTTTTCGCGGCGGCGGATCACCTTATCGACGGCCGGGGTAGTGCCGATGATCCGGCGCGCGGGCACGGAGCTGCGGCTTAATCTCGCGATTTCGCTGCACGCGGTCACCGACGAATTGCGCGACCGCATCGTGCCGATCAACCGGAAATACCCAATCGCCGAGTTGATCGCCGCCTGCCGCGACTACCCGGTGCTGGAACGCGGCGGGCGCCGCATCACGTTCGAATACGTGATGCTCGACGGCGTGAACGATTCCCCGGCCGAGGCGCGCGCTCTGGTGCGGCTGATCGCCGGCATCCCGGCGAAGGTCAATCTCATCCCGTTCAATCCGTGGCCGGGGGCGCCCTTCGGCCGTTCCCCGCCCGAACGCATCGAGGCCTTCGCCCAGATCGTGCTGAAAGCCGGCTACATGGCCCCGGTGCGGACCCCGCGCGGCGAGGACATCATGGCCGCCTGCGGCCAGCTCAAAAGCGCCAGCGAACGCGCCCGGCGCACGCTGCGCGACGCGGCGAGCGAAGCGGCCGTATCCGGGTAAAGACCGCGCCGGGGCGCTGTCCCCCCCCCTCACCCGGCGCTCGGAAGCGCCGACCTCTCCCAGAGGGAGAGGTGAGACTTCCCCACCTCCCCCCACCGGGGGAGGTCGCGGCGCAGCCGCGGGTGGGGGCGCGGCAATAACCCATCGCGGCGGCTCCTCGGCCCGCCTATACTGCCGCGCCGTTTCGGCCAAGGGATTGAGGGAAGTGACACATGGCGGGCGATAAGAAAGCGGTCAAGAAAGTGGTGCTGGCGTATTCCGGGGGGCTCGATACCTCGGTCATCCTGCGCTGGCTGCAACAGACCTATGGCTGCGAGGTGGTCACCTTCACCGCCGATATCGGCCAGGGCGAGGAGCTGGAGCCGGCGCGCAAGAAAGCCGAGCTGCTCGGCGTGAAGCAAATCTTCGTGGAGGATTTGCGCGAGGAATTCGTCCGCGATTTCGTCTTCCCTATGTTTCGCGCCAATGCCTTGTATGAAGGCGTGTACCTTCTCGGCACCTCGATCGCGCGGCCGTTGATCGCCAAGCGCCAGATCGAGATCGCGCAAGAAGTCGGGGCCGACGCGGTGGCTCATGGCGCCACCGGCAAGGGCAACGATCAGGTCCGCTTCGAGCTGACTTATTACGCGCTCAAGCCCG